>SZPB01000023.1 GCA_030263535.1 Cytophagia bacterium CHB2 | reverse complement strand
CCCTCAATCGCCTGATGCGGCTTCCTGCCAAAACGCAAAATTTTATGCTCGATATCAGGAAACAGCGCGGCGACGTGCTCAAGCTGCGCGTGCGATGCCCGCAATGAAGCAAGCGCAGCCGCGAATGAGAGATTGGCGTTTATTCGCATTCATTGGCGGTTTAACAAATCGAAAAGGCCGTTTAAAGCCCCGGTTTCCGAGAAATCGTTAACCCTGTTGGGCAACGCCTGATGCGCGCAGATTTTTCCGGTGTTTTAGATTCAATACCGTTCACTTAGTAGTCCTGCCCCCTTGTGGGGCACTGCAGGAAGATTGAAATTTTTGCGTTAGCATCGGCCCAGAAGGGGCCGGGACTACGAACGAAATGTTAAGGATCGACGATTAAATAACTTTCCCAATCTCCAACCGCGAATAGATGCGAATCATCGCGAATTAAAAAGCATTAGCGAACATTCGCGTTTATTAGCGGTTTAAAAAAAATGAGTAAGTTATTTAAATAACAATCCTAAGTGAACGGTATTGGTTTTAGATTGTTTACCAATTGAATTTTATCTATATTTTCCCACCAAAAAACTGCTGTTTTGCATGATGATCAAATTGGGACGCGCCTATGTTCCACCTCGCCTCCGCTGAAGATATTTTATCCGGTAAAGTTACGGATGTTTATTTCGAGCGCACAAAACACATTCTCACCGAGTTGCACAAAGACACCCATGTCGCGGTCGAGTTCATTCTCAAAAAATTTCCACAACCGAACAACTGGGGCGTATTTGCCGGGCTGGAGGAAGCCATGACCATCCTGAAAGATCTCCCCGTGACGATTGACGGCCTGCCGGAAGGTTCGTTGTTTTTTGAGGATGAGCCTGTGCTTACCATCAAAGGCAAATATCTCGATTTTGGGCCTTACGAAACGGCGCTGCTCGGCTTGCTCAGCCAGGCCACGGGTGTGGCCACACGCGCGGCGCGCTGCAAAAAAGCAGCCGGAAATCGCCCAGTGATCAGTTTCGGCGCGCGGCGCATGCACCCGGCGATTGCGCCCATGATCGAGCGTAACGCCTTTATCGGCGGCTGCGACGGCGTGGCTTCGGTGGCGGCCGCGAAACTGCTGAATGAACGGCCCTCCGGCACCATGCCGCATGCGTTTATTTTATTGATTGGCGACACCGTGGCGGCGGCAGAGGCATTCGACAAATACATCGAACCGGAAGTGATGCGCGCGATTTTGATCGATACGTTTGCCGATGAAAAATTCGAAGCACTGCGGGTGGCCGAGGCCCTGGGCGACAAGCTTGCCTACGTTCGCCTCGACACCCCCAGCAATCGCCGCGGCGATTTTGCCAGCCTGGCCAAAGAGATTCGCTGGGAGCTTGATTTGCGCGGCTTCAATCACGTCAAGATTTTCCTTTCCGGCGGCATTGATGAAGAAAAAATTTTGCAATACAACGTCATCGCCGATGCCTACGGCGTGGGCACCGCCATTTCCAATGCCCCGGTGATGGATTTCTCGATGGATATTGTCGAGATTGACGGCAAACCGATTGCGAAGCGCGGCAAGAAATCTGGCGGCAAGCATTTGTGGCGCAATCGCAAAACCGGCGAGCGCGTGGTGCAAGCCACGGCGCTGGAGCACGACGGCGAGCTGTTCGAACCGCTTTTCGTTCAAATCATGCGCGAAGGCAAAGTGCTCTACAAAACGCCTGCGCCGGCGGAGATTCGCCGGTCCGTGTTGCGGCAGTTGGAGCAGGTGGAGCTGTATGTGAAATAAAGCAGCCGCATTGCCGCGGCGAAATCATGATGCCTGCATTGCTACCCACATTCGAGCCATTCGATCACACCGCTGACGTTGGCTATCGCCTTTATGCGCCCACGCTTGCCGAGCTGTTTGTGGTTGCTGCGCGCGCGCTTTTCGATGCCATTACCGACCTTGAACATATTCATCCGAAATTAACTCGCAACGTGACAGCCGAGGCCGGCGACGTTGAAGCGCTGCTCGTGGCCTGGCTCTCCGAACTGAATTTCTATTGCATCAACGGCTTGGAAATTTTCTCACAATTTGAAATCCATTCCTTCTCGCCGGCGCGAATTTCCGCGACCGTACACGGTGAAAAAATCGATCTGTCGCGCCATGACATCAAAACCGAAATCAAAGCCGTGACGTATCACGGATTGTACGTGCGTCAAGTCGCCGGCGGTTGGGAGGCACAGGTGATTTTTGATGTGTAAGCTTCGGCTTTCATCTCCGGGTCTATCAAGGTTTGACGGCGAATTGAACCTGCGAGCGCATCTCATGAAAGCAATCTTTTCTCCTGTTTTCCTCATTTTCGTTTTTAGTTCGATTGTCCTGGCTCAAACCGCGCCACATTTCGCGAGCAACGTCGAGCAAGAAATCCATCAACTCGATAGTCTCCGAGTGCAGGCAATGATTCACGCCGATTCCTCCACGCTGGCGCGAGTTCTTGCCGATGACCTGACGTACACGCACACCAATGGCCGGGTTGACACGAAAGCGCAATTGATCGCCTCTCTCATCTCAGGCAGATTGAAATACGAAGCGATCAGCTATGAACAAACACAACTGCGCAGCTACGGCGTTGCCGCGGTGAACACGGGTTTGGTGACGATGCAAGTGAAAGCCGGAGAACAAAGACTTCGATTTCAAGCGCGATTCACGAGCGTTTATGTGAGGCAAGGCGGGCATTGGCAAATGGCGGCGTGGCAATCGACGCGGCTGCCGGACTGAGGCGCGCTCAACCACGGCCCAGCCGTGGTTCGCAAATTTCAAAACAGCAAAACATGCGACGGCCCAGCCGTCGCGCAACGCAAAAGCGGCGTGAGCGATGAAAACTCTTCTCGTCAATCAAGACGAAGTCAAGCGGTGGCTGCCGATGTCTGAGTGTGTGACCGTCATGGCAGAGGCGTTGAAATCGTTGGCTGCGGGGCACGCGCTTCAGCCGCTGCGCCCGATCATGTGGCTACCGGAGCGAACCGGCGCGCTTGCGATGATGCCGGCATACTCCGGCAGTTTGCGGGTTATGGGATTGAAAGTTTTGTCGATTTTTTCCCGCAATCATGGTACGCCTTATGATTCGCATCGCGGCGCAGTTTTATTGTTTGAAGCTGAGCACGGCCAGTTGCTGGCGATTATCGATGCCACCGAAATCACTGCGCTTCGTACCGCTGCGGTGAGCGGCGTGGCAACACAGGTTCTGGCGCGGCCTGAGGCAAGCACATTGGCGATTTTCGGTTCGGGCGTGCAGGCGTGGTCCCATCTCGCGGCAATGGCGTGCGTGCGACCGATTTCTCATGTCCAGGTGTGGAGCAGATCACTCGAACATGCGCAACACTTTGCTAAACGCGCTGCGCAATATTACAATTTTAACGTTGAAGCGAGGCACACAGCGCAAGCAGCAGCGCAGGACGCAGACATTATCTGCACCACCACCTCTTCGAAAGAGCCGGTTTTGCTGGGAGAATGGCTCAAACCAGGCGTGCACCTCAATGCCGTTGGCGCATGCACGCCCACAACGCGCGAGCTTGACGCCGCTGCAATGTTAAAATCACGCTTATTCACGGATAGCCGGGAATCTTTACTGAACGAGGCCGGCGATTTCATCATTCCCCAAAAAGCAGGAACGCTGCAAGAAGATCATGTTGCCGGTGAGTTGGGAGAAGTGCTGCATGAGCGCGTGCGCGGGCGTGCCTCAGCAAAGGACATCACGCTATTCAAGTCGCTGGGGCTGGGCATTGAAGACGTGGCCGCGGCGCATCACATTTATCAAAAAATGTCGGCGGAGAATGCGGGAACGTGGATCAAGCTCGCAGGCGCCCGACTCTAATTCGAACAATGCTGAGTTATACAAAATCCGTGAAAAGCCCAATGCGTTCAGCAAGACGATGGCGCAAACCTTCCGCCAAGGCCTCGCATTGCGCCAAACGCGCCGCCTCCTCCCTATTCTCCTCTGTGTTGTTGATGATCCCACTTACGCGATGAATCGACCATTGTGGAAACTCGCGTGCCACTAGCCTCACCGGTTGATTAACGGCAACATGTCCCTCCTGCATAACGCGCAGATACCAGCCTGATCTGCCCGTCGCCACGACCCGCGCGGGCAACTGCGGTAAGCTCCATTTGCGGGCAAGTTTCCAGCATGGCCGCCTGGGTTGCGAAACTTGCACGCGGCTTTCCCCGATTTCGTAAATGTCGCCGACACACACCTCATCTTCATTCAATCCCGTAATCGTGAAATTCTCTCCAAACGCGCCAAAAGTGAAATCATTTCGTTTCAGCTCGGCGCGCCACGCGGGGTAATGTTCTGCCGAGTAGGCCAACACGGTTTTGTCCGGCCCGCCGTGTACAGTGAGATCAGCCTGGCCATCGCCCGTGAGATTCGTTCGTCCCAGCCAAATTGGCCCGGTCACCGGCTCTTTGAAAATGCCCGTTGACCACAAACGTTCACTCGGATCAGTTGTGCCCGGCTTGCCGAGCAGCTTGGGCAGGCCAATTTGCAGTGAAAGCAAAATAGTTTTTTTCATTAGAATTTGTGTAAATGGGTGATCACCAAAAGACACTTTTGTGCTTTTTGATTAATAGACAAACAAAAATAACTGTGTTGAAATTCCAGGCGGCAGCGTTTGTGATTTTGCCGATCATGTTTTATATTGACAACGAAGAAATACTCTCATTGCGAGACCCGCGCGATGTTACGATGAAGTGAACAATAACTCAATAGTTTTGAGAGCACGATTATGTCCTTCAGCAATCCTGCCAGCCAGGCTAAAGAAAATGCCGCCGCCTACGTCAATGCCCTGATGGATTTGTTGGGCACACGCGATCCTATGGAGGTGCAGGCGCAACAAATTGAGTTGTTGGAAGCGGAGATTGCCGGCCTTGCAGACACAGCTTTGCGCCAGCCCGAAAAGCCCGGCAAATGGTCGATGCTGCAAGTGCTGCAACATCTCGCCGACTCCGAGTTGGTTACCGGCGTGCGTTTGCGCATGATTCTTGCTCATGACACGCCCGACATTCAAGGCTATGATCAAGATGCCTGGGCCACAAAACTAAATTACAGCGAATGCAGTCTAACAGACACGCTTGAACAACTGCGCGTGTTGCGCCGGGTGAATCTCAAGCTGCTGCGCTCGTTGAACGAAAGCCAAATGAATCGCGTCGGTATACATAGCGAACGCGGTCCGGAAAGTGTGCGTAGAACTTCGCAACTGGTTGCCGGGCATGATTTGTTGCATCTGAATCAGATTCGAAGGATTAAAAAGGCGATCGGAGTTTGAGGGACTGCCCTGCAAAAAATAATCACTGGAACGGCGGCATTAAATCGAGACATTGTTTGATAAAATATGAATCAGAAATTTGTTGAGACTGTGATCGTCGTTTGCCTCGCAAGCGTAATTTTTTTGGGAACGGGCGCCGTTCTCAACGCGCAAAATTCCTGGCCGCACTGGCGCGGCGGCCCGCAAAATACCGGCATCAGCGCAACGGCGTTGCCGGAAAATCTCGAGCCGCTCTGGACATTTGAAGTCAAGCAGGGATTTGAATCCTCAGCCGCAATCGTTGCCGGATGGGTTTATGCCGCAGCGCTGGACAGCAGTCTTTATGCGTTGGAGTTGAGTACCGGCAAACTCAAATGGAAATACCGCGCGCAGGATGAGATCAAGTCCTCCCCTGCTGTGTCGAACGGCGTTGTTTACTTTGGCGACGAGGCTGGCGCGTTTCATGCGGTTGACGCCAGCACCGGCAAACGTCTATGGAAATTTCAAGCAGATGCCGGAATTATTTCCTCGGCCAATTTTGCTGAAGATCGTGTGCTGTTTGGTTCGTACGATAATCATCTTTACTGTTTGTTAGCCAAAGACGGCAAGTTAGTGTGGAAAATTGAAACCGAGGGATATGTGCACGCCACGCCTGCGATTGCGAATGGCAACGCGATTGTTGCCGGCTGTGACGGCCTGATGCGTGTTGTTCGCATACGCGACGGGGTTGAAATCAAAAAAATAACGGCAGGCGCATATGTGGCAGCGAGCGCGGCGGTGATTGATGATCGCGCTTATGTCGGTACCTTCGACAACAAAATTTTGTGCATTGATCTGGCTGCCGGGAAAGCGCTTTGGGCCTTTGATCCGCCACAAAAAGATTTTCCCTTTTATTCCTCGGCTGCCGTGAGCAGCGATATTCTCGTCGTTGGCGGCCGGGATAAAAGCGTGTATGCCTTACATCCGCAAACCGGGCAGCCGCGCTGGATGTTCATCGCGAAGGCTAAAATTGATTCCTCGCCGGTCATTGCTGGGGCGCGTGTTTTTATCGGCGCAGCCAGCGGCGAGCTTTATGGTTTTGATTTAAGCTCGGGCAAAATCGCGTGGCAGTTTGAAACCGGTTCTTCCTTCATCGCCGCGCCGGCGATTGCCGAAGGCCGCCTGGTCATCGGCACAATTGATGGCGTGTTGTATTGTTTTGGAGCCAACTAGATTTCGATCACACTCGGGGATATTCCGTTTCACAAAAAAGGCAGAAGCAAGATGAGCGAACATTTGAAAGTCGTGCAACCCGAGCCCGCCACCTCAGATCACGCATTAAAGGAAACTGAAGTCGGCAGTGTGTTTGTTTCGAATTATCCGCCGTATTCATTTTGGACGCCGGATCATCTCGATCGCGCATTTACGGCGTTGCACACGCCGGCGCGGCTCGACATAAGCTCGCCGACACGTCGGGAAACGCCGTTGGGTTTGTATTTGCATATTCCCTTTTGCCGCAAGCGCTGCAAATTCTGTTATTTTCGCGTCTACACCGATAAGAACAGCACGGAAATTCAAACCTATCTCAATGCGCTTGCCCGTGAGGTTGAGTTGTACAGTACGCTGCCGGCCGTGGTCAATCGTCCCCTGAAGTTCGTTTACTTTGGCGGCGGCACGCCCTCCTACATTAGCGCAAAACATTTGCAGGCTCTGGCGCAGCGCCTGCAAGCGGCGATTCCCTGGGCGGGCGCCGAGGAAATCACGTTCGAGTGCGAGCCGGGCACATTGAGTGAACCCAAGCTCGAAGTCATTCGCGCGATCGGTGTGACGCGGCTGAGCCTCGGCATCGAAAATTTCAACGACGCGATTTTGGAGGAGAACGGCCGCGCCCATCTCTCGCACGAAATTTTCCGTTGCCTCCCCTGGATCAAGAAGCTCGATTTCGATCAGCTCAACATCGATTTGATTGCGGGCATGGTCGGCGAAACCTGGGAGACGTGGAAGGATTCGGTGCAGAAAACAATCGACATTGCGCCTGAGAGTGTGACGATTTATCAAATGGAATTGCCCTTCAACACGGTTTACTCGCAGGATTATCTCAGCGGCAAATCCGGCATCAAAATCGCGAATTGGGATTTGAAGCGCGAGTGGCATGAATATGCTTTCGAGCAGCTTGCCGCTGCGGGCTACGAAGTCTCGAGCGCTTACACGATGGTGAAGAAGGACAAGCATTGCCGCTTCGTCTACCGCGATTCCGTCTGGCGCGGTTGCGATATGCTCGGCACGGGCGTGGCGTCTTTCGGCCATATGAGCGGCATGCACATTCAAAATGTCGCGGGCTGGAACGATTATCTCAACATGCTGGCGGCGGACAAGTTGCCCCTGTATCGCGCGTTTCCGACCACTTCGGACGAACGGTTCACACGCGAAATGATTCTGCAGCTAAAGCTCGGCAAGATTACCGCGGATTATTTTAATCACAAGTTTGCGGCAGACATCATTACGAGTTTCCGCCCGACGTATGAAACGTTGCAGGAACAGGGCATGCTGCATTTCAATGACCACAGCGTCGAGTTGACGACACAGGGCTTGCTGCGCGTCGATCATTTGCTGCACCAGTTTTATGCGCCGAAGTATCGCAACGCGCGCTATACCTGATTTCTGTTTGATACATTATTCCACCGCCCGGCGTTGTTTCCGGCGCTCCTGATATAACCGCGAATGGAAACTTATGAACACTGCTCTTCGAAATCTTGTCCGTTTTATTTTGTTTTCCGTCATCTTACTTCAAATGGGTTGTCAATCCCAACCGCAATCTCAAGCCGGGTTTCGCGCAGCGCTACTCTCGCCCGGGCCGGTGAGCGACGCGGGCTGGAATGCCAGCGCTTATGAGGGCTTGCTGCGCATTCGCGATGAGCTAAAAGCTGAAATTTCGCAAGTCGAGGTCAAAACGCCGGCGCAATTCGAACAGGGCTTTCGCGATTACGCAAATCGCGGGTTCAACATCGTGTTCGGCCATGGCTTTGAATTTCAAGATGCCGCGGCGGCGGTGGCGCCGGATTTTCCCAATACGGTTTTTATCACCAGCAGCGGTACAACGGTGCGCCCGAATGTTGCGCCCATGGTTTTTGAGATCGAGCAAGCAACGTATTTGATGGGTGTGATGGTTGCAATGATGTCACACTCAGGCAAGGCCGGATGCGTCGGCGGCATGGAAATCCCTTCGGTAAAAAGCGGATTTCAGGCGTTGGAGGCGGGCGCAAAATCCATCAAGCCGGATTTTGTTGTCGTGCAGAGTTTCATCGGCAATTGGGAAGATGTGGGCGCGGCAAAGGAGGCTACTCTGGCGTTAATTGATCAGGGCGCGGATTTTGTTTTTCAGAATGCGGATGCGGCCGGGCTGGGCGTGTTTCAAGCGGCGCACGAACGCGGCGTTTTTGCATTTGGCTCCAACAAAAATCAAAACGCCATCGCGCCGCAGGTGATTCTGGCGAGCGCGGTGTTGGATGTGCCGCAAGCGTTTTTGAACGTCGCGCAGGCTGTGAAGGAGAATCGTTTCAAAGCTGAAATCATGCGCATGGGCATGAAAGATAATGTCGTATCGCTGGCGCTCAACCCGGAATTGCAAAACAAAATTCCCGCAGAAGTGATGGCCAAAATAGAAGAAGTTAAACAAGGCATACTGGCGGGACAGATCGAGGTGCCGATGGGGTTTTAGGAAGCGTATCGTAAAGCAACAGACTAAGCGGCAAGGGTGTATTCTTCAATAGGGAGTTTGTTCAAAACGAGCTTTTGCAGCTCGAGTTTGCGACTTGCTTTATCGATGTCAATTCCGACCAGATTCCCATTTTCATCATAATCCAAAACCACGCCCTCGGAAATTTCCCGGCTTTCCACGCTAGTTTTGGAAGAAAGGTCAATGTAGAGTGAATCGGTATCAGGATAGTATTGAATTCTCATGGTTTAAACCCTCGATCGGGGAAAGCATTGTGAATTGTTGTCTTGTCTGACAGAGTGATCACGCGCAGTATCCTGCCTCCAAGTTGTTCCACCTTGCCCCAAAAACGAAAACGATCATCATCTTGAGCTTCGACACGAATCGGATTTTTAAGGACTTCGATACACCATTCTTTCTTGAGATACGGGCGTTTGCGTAAAACTTCGTTTTCGAAGTATGGTGTAAATCTATGTTCCATGTCTGCAAGCTTTACCGCGCCGACATTTTGAAACCAGCGATATTGCAGTAACGACGGAAAACAATAACACTCAAAGCGAAGAAAAGCAAGTTCAAAATAGGGCGCTTCGCAATACGAGAAAACAAAATTCTACTGAAACGCTACCCGTTCCTTTTGGGTGCCCCGCCCCTTTTTCTCAAACTGCTTTTCATAAAGTTGTTGCAGTCTCGCCAGCGAATCACATTGTTCCGGCGCCTTGTCCTCGCGAATGCGTTTGATGCGCGCAAAACGCAGCGCGAGCTGGGAGCGGTATTGCGCGCTGCGTTGAATTTCGTTGTAAGCCACTTCTACCACAATCTGCGGGCGTACTTGCACCGTGAAATTCGTTTCGGAGGTTTTCAAACGCTGCAAACTCTCCGTCATCCATTGAAACTCCGCATCTGTTAAGCCTTTGAAGGTTTTGCCCACCACCATAAACTCTCCGCTTTCTTCGTCGCGCACCGCGAGATGATAATTTGACAGCCAGCCAGTGCGACGGCCATAGCCCCAATCTGCTGCGACGACCACGAGATCGAGCGTATCCGCCGGTTTGATCTTGAACCACTTCTTGCCGCGCGCGCCGGGTTGATAGAGACTCGTCAAGTCTTTTGCCATGAGTCCCTCGTGGCCGGATTGCATGGCTCTCTGCAGGAAAGTTTCGGCAGAAGTTTTATCGGAGGCCACGAGGCGATCGGCGAGCAGGCTTTGATCACAGATTTCTGCGAGCTTTTGCCAGCGTTCTTGATAAGGTTGATCGATGTAAGACTTACCATCAAGATAAAGCAGATCAAACAAATATAACTTCACCGGCACTTCTTTTTGTGTTTCTGCGATTTGGTGCACGCGGCGGAAGCGCCGCATCAATTCCTGAAACGGCAGCGGCTTGCCCGCGGCATTTACCGGCACAACTTCGCCTTCGACAATGAACGAATCAGCGGCAATTTTGGTTTGCGCCCATTCGACCAACTCCGGCAGGCTCGGCGTCACCTCGCTGAGCTGGCGGCTAAAAATTTTGACTTGTGCGGTGCTCCGATCGCAATGAATTTGTACGCGCGCGCCGTCATACTTGTACTCCAACGCCGTCTGTTCGCCATGTTCTTTGAAGACGTCCTCAAAATCTTCCGCCAGGCTGGCGAGCATTGGCTGAATGGGCCGAAACAATTGCAGTGAAACTTGCGCCAGGGCATTCTTGCCTTTTATCAATCCCAGTCGCGCGACTTCCGCAATATCGCCCAGCAACAAAGCTGCGCGCCGCACCAGGGCCAGGTCGGCATCAATCGCTTCGGCGATGCCCTGCTGCATCACGCCCTCGGCGACGCCGTGTTGCATCTCGCCAAAAATCATTTTCACGAGATACGTTTTCTCGTTCGCCGAAACGCGGCCAAGCAAATCTGCGAGCAATTCCTCCTTACGTTGGCGCGAGCCTTTGCCGGAAGCGCCGGCAATCCGGGAAAAATGCTGATGTACGTCGAGAATCGACAAAGACGGCGTTTTGCCCTTCGGAGTTTGTTCCTCGAGTTTCTGCAATGTGCGCCAACTCACTTTCAACGTGCGTTCATCCGTGGCGGAGAAAATCTTGCCCAGCAACAGCAGCACCGCCGGGCTGATTTCATTGGGTTGCAAATTTTTGAGAAAATCGCTGAGCAGCGCGCTTTTTTCTAATTTTTTTGTGGTAGCTTCGAGGTGCTGGCAGAGGGTGGCGAGGGAGGAGAATTGAGTGGGTGGCATGATGCTATGCAATTCAGTTGGGCCTTAGTAATTGCTCCACGGTCAGGCCGATATCTTTGGCAATTTGCCGAAGCAAGCTAGGCGAGATGTCTCGTCCAGGATGGAATGGCGCCGCTGTGCCCCGCCGATCCGGATGGCGAAATTGTTTGTGGGAACCGCGCTGCCGGACTTCAACAAAGCCTAAATGCTCAAGGAGGCGGCCACTTCTCGCGGTTTGAGAACTGGAGGTTTGTTCATGCTCAGGCAATTGCACTAGTTTGAATACCGACGAATTCGGATTCCATATTGGGTTCCCCGTCTTCAAGCAGCATTTCGACAACTTCATGCAGATTGCGTTTCAATTCGTCCAGGCTTTCGGCTTGCGAATACGCGCCCGGAAAACCGGGAATATAGCCGACATAAAGCCCGGTATCTGGACAGCGTTCCACGACTGCTGAGTATGTCTTCATGAGATCTCTCCGCTTCGTTTCAATGGCTGGCCTCCTACAATAGTAACACTTGAACATGCGCTAGACAACACAAAATTATCGTAACATCCCCGGGCAACAAAAGAGAAACGAATTTCCTTACCGAAATATCACGCTGAGGTATCGCGACAAGCCCTTTGGCCAGAGCCATACTTGCTTGTGCGGTGGTTTTTGGAGGCAGAGTGAAGCGATGAATGGGCCAAATGGATTTTCGGATCGCGCGAACAACCGAATCACTTCACCCTTACCACCACGATTGTCATGTCATCATGCCGCTCGGCGTTGCCCGTGAAGTTTTGCACTTTCTGCACCAGGGAGTTGATGATTTCAGCGGCAGAAAGAGTATCAGGCAGGCCGCGCAGCAGGCGCTCCAGACGCGGGTAATCGAACAATTCTTCTTTTGCATTCATGGCTTCCGGCAAACCGTCGGTGTAAAACACCAACACGTCGCCGGATTGCAGAGGCAGTTCGGTTTCCTGATAGTTGACTTCTTGTTGGATGCCGAGTGGGAAATGCGCGCCTTCGACTTTAAGATAGATGATTTCGCTTCCGCGGCGCAACAGCGGCCGGGTGAGCCCGGCATTGGCAAAACGCATGATTTTGGTGAAGGGATTGATGGTGGCGAACAACATCGCCGTGAAGGCATTGGCCGAGGTTTTCCAATACATGGCGCGATTAACGTTTTGCATGATGATATGCGGCGAGCGATTGTAGCCGATTTCGGCGCTCACCATGCCGCTCGTCATCACCGCCGTCATCGCGCCTTTCATGGCCTTGTCGCTGACATCCACCAGCATTAAGCCGAATTGATGCTTATCAAAATCCAGCCAGAAGTAATCAAAGAAATCGCCGCCCACGGCTTCCGCCGGCTGGCAAATGCCGGCAATGTCAAAGCCCTCGACTTGCGGCGCGGCAGTCGGCATCAGCCCCATTTGCATTTCATGCGCCGCTTTCAACTCGTTGACGATTCTTTCCTTTTCCCGGCGCGCATCCAATTTGCGGCGATAGCTGCCATAAGCCAGGCCGAGCACGGCCAGGCCCGCCAGCGAGAGAAACCACCAGGTTTTCCAAAACGGCGGGGTAACGATGATTTTGATGCTTGCGCCCTGCTCGTTCCATACGCCGTCGTGATTCGAGCCTTTGACGCGAAAGAGATATTCGCCGCCATCGAGGTTGGTGTAGCTGGCGTAGCGCCGTGTGCCGCAATAGATCCAATCTTCGTCAAAACCTTCGAGTTTGTAAGCATATTGATTTTTGCGGGGATTGGTGTAATCCAGCGCGGCAAAAGCAAACGAGAAAAAACTGTCGCGATACGTTAGTGTAATCTTATCGGAGGCGGAGATCGCTTTCTCCAGCGGCACGAGCCGGTCGAATTTTTCGAAAGCAGTCAAGACAATCGGCGGGGTATACGGATTGTCGCGCACGCGGCGCGGATAAAAGCGATTAAAACCGTTGATGCCGCCGAAGAACATTTCACCATCGTGGCTTTTGTAATAGGCGCCTTGATTGAATTCCTTGCTTTGCAAGCCGTCGTCAACATCGTAGTTGCGAAACATACCCGTTGCCGGATTGAATCTTTCGGCCTCGCTCAGGACAAGCTTTGACAAGCCGCTATTGGTGCTCAGCCAAAGATTGCCGTCATCGTCGCCGAGAATGCCGTAAATCACGTTGTTCGGCAAGCCGTCTTTTTCGGTGAAATGCGTGAACTCGCCGGTTGCGCGATTCAGGCGATTGAGGCCGCCGCCCCAGGTTCCCACCCAAAGCGAATGATTGATACTGTCGGGATCGGCGTAGATCGCAAACACACGGTTGTTGCTCAAGCCTTTGCGGCCAGCCGGTTTTTGCTGATAGCGCACGAAGCGCATCGAGGCGCCGTTGTTGGATAGCGCCGCATTGTCCAGCACGAGTTGATTCAAACCGGCATCGGTGCCAATCCACAAGCTGCGGCTGTTGCCATTGGCCTCAGGCTCAACATAAAGGGCATAAATGCGATCGTTGCTCAAACTGGTGGAATCCGCCGGATTGTGCCGGTAGCGTTGAAATCGCTCGGTCTGCGGATCGAAGCGATTAAGCCCGGCGCTGCCCGTGGCGATCCAGAGAAACGATTTCTCGCCATGGCGCGTTTCAGCGATGGCGCTTATGCCGTTCTCGCTCAAGCTGTTGGGATTCGCAGGCTCGCGCAAATAGCGCTTGAAACGTTTTTGCCCGGGCAGCATTTTATTCAGCCCGACGCCGGTGCCGACCCATAGCGCACCCCGGTGATCTTGATAAATCGCGGCAACGCCATCGCTGCTCAAGCTGGCCGGGTTTGCGGGATTGTGGCGATATGGAATGAACGCCTCGCGCGACGCATCATATTCGTAAAGCCCGCCGCCGCCGGTGCCAACCCACAAGGTGGTTTCATCGCCTTCGCGTGCTTCATGAATCGCCATCACCATGTTATGCCCCAGGCTTTTGGGATTCATGGGGTCATGGCGGATGTGCATGAATTTTTCTCTGGCCGGGCTGAATTTGTTGAGGCCGCCGCCATACGTGCCGATCCAGAGCGCGCCGGACTTGTCTTCATAAAGCGACCAAACATCATCGTTGCTTAAACTGCCGGAATTCGTTTCGTCGTGCTGATGATGAATGAAGCGCTGTGTCTGCGCCTCGAATTTCTCCAGCCCGCCGCTCGTGCCGATCCAAATCGTGCTGTCGCGCTGAGAAATCAGGATGGGCCGGACGGTGTTGTTGCTCAAGCTGGCGGGATTGTTCGGATCATGTAAATATCGTTTGAACGTCTGCGCGGCCGGATCAAAGCGATTGAAGCCGCCGCCAAATGTGCCAAGCCAGAGCACGCCGTTCGCATCTTCTGCGATCGACCAAACGCGATTGTCGCTCAAGCTTTGCGGGTTGTTCGGATCATGCTGGTAACGAGTAAACGAAACTTCGGCATTCTCCCCGTTGTTTTCAGTGCTCAGAACCAGCCGGTTAAGGCCGTTGAAGGTTCCAATCCAAAGCGTCGTCGTATTGTTTTGATAGGAAACATGAAGCGAGCGGACTTGATTGCTGCTCAAGCTGGCAAGGTTGGTGGCGTCGCGCTGATAGCGAGTAAAGCGCCCGGATTCGGGATCAAAACGATTAAGCCCGCCGCCTTGTGTGCCAATCCATAATGCGCTTGCCTCGCCGTCGCGAGTTTCACAAATTGCTGTGACGGTATTGTGGCTGAGGCTATGAGGATCATTGGGGTCGTGCAGATAGCGGGTGATTTTTTCGTAACGGGGATCGAAGCGGCACAACCCTTCCCGCGTGCCGATCCACAGCATGCCCGCGCTGTCTTCAAACAGCGCTTGAATGGTGTTGTCGGAAAGGGAGTGAGGATTTTGCAGATCGTGTTTGTAAACGACGAAATCGTAGCCGTCAAATTTGTTGAGGCCGTCATAGGTGCCGAACCACATGAAGCCTTGGTAATCTTGCAAAATGCATGTTACGACGCTTTGCGAGAGGCCCTGTTCGAGGGAAATATGTTCAAAAGTGATGGGATTGGGCTGGGCCGGCAAGCCGGTAACCAGCTTTAAAGAGATGACAAACGCTATGATGGTGGATTTCAAAGTCATGATTGGAGACGTCGGGCATTCTCAGGTGATAACCGATTTCTTTTGTAAGGTCAACTGGAATGCAAATGAATTTCAGAACACGTTTGTAACTTATGCTTACAACCTCCCCACGAACTCGTCGAACAAAAACCCCGTGTCCACCGGGCCGGGAGAAGCTTCGGGATGAAATTGCACGCCGCTGAAAGGCTTGCTGCGGTGGCGCACGCCCTCATTCGTGCCGTCATTCGCGTTGAAAAACCACGGCTCCCAATCTGAGGGCAGCGAGTCTTCATCAACAGCATAGCCATGATTCTGCGAGGTAATGAAACAGCGCTTGCTGCCCACCAAAACACAAGGTTGGTTTTGGCTGCGATGGCCGTATTTGAGCTTGAACGTATTGGCCCCGGCTGCCAGGCCTAAAATCTGGCTGCCCAGACAAACGCCAAAAATCGGAATGTCTTGCGTAAAAAGTTTGCGCACAGTGGCAATAGTGGTATCACACAGTTTGGGATCGCCCGGGCCGTTAGAGATCAGCACGCCGTCATATTTTTCTTTCTCCACTGGCCAGTCCCACGGCACGACGGTAACCGCAACGCCGCGCGCAACCAATGAACGAATGATGTTGTTCTTGCAGCCGCAATCGATCACCACCACGCGCTTTTTGCCGCTGCCGTAATTTACCGGCTTTGTCACACTCACCTGCGCCACGAGATTCTCGCGATTGGGGTCATGAAATTCCGCAATCTCATCTTCGTGAATGAGTTTGCCGAGCATGCAGCCGTGCGTGCGCAGTTTTTGCGTAAGCTGGCGCGTATCGACGCCCGCGATTGCCGGAACCCCATTTGCTTTCAACCAACTGTCCAATGAATTGCGCGCATTCCAGTGGCTGAACTCCGTCGAATATTCCGAAACAATCAATCCGGAAATTTGTATGCGGGTGGACTCAAAAGCCGAATCCAGCCCCATCTGCTCCGGCGATCCCGGAACGCCGTAATTGCCGATCAACGGATAAGTGAGCACGAGAATCTGGCCGCGATACGAGGGATCCGTAAAGCATTCCGGATAGCCCACCATGCCCGTATTGAACACCACTTCGCCGGCGATCGAGGCGGGCGCGCCGAATGCCGCGCCGGTAAAAACACTGCCGTCTGCAAGAAGAAGTTTTGCGATCATATCAAAATAGTGAATAGATGAACGGCGCCAATGCTGAGCCTTCAGTCAATACGATGATCAGGCTGAGCGCCAATAGGATGAACATAATCGGGGCCAGCCACCATTTTTTGCGCACGCGCATGAACTCCCAAAACTCAGCGAGGATGGAGAGTTTGCTCATGAGAACCTCCGCACAAGTGAATGGAGTGTTGGGTTGCAGGAGAATTGGATCGCGGAGCCGGTCAATAGCCGTCAATCCATTGCTCCCCAAACCCGTTTATCCATTTGATGAGACATTCACAGCCAAAAGGTAAACATAAACCAGCGGCGCAACGAGCATCTCGCTGTCGAATCGATCGAGAATGCCGCCATGCCCGGGAATGAGTTTCGACGAGTCCTTAATTCCGGCATCGCGCTTGAACAAAGATTCGACCAGATCGCTCAATTGCCCGGCGCTGCCGATGATTACGCCGATTATAAGCGCATCCTGCAACCCCAATCCTTTTACAAACGTTTGTTGACACACAACAGCCGAAAGAATGGCAAACACAAAACCGCCAACTGCGCCCTCAATGGTTTTCTTCGGGCTGACACGCGGGAATAGCTTGTGCTTGCCGAAATATAATCCCACAAAATAAGCCGCCGTATCGCAAATCCAAATGACAACAAAGATCATGATCACCCACGTGCCGGCTTGAACATATTCGCCGCCGATGACATGAGGCAGTTCGCGAATGAGCACGAGAAAAGACAGCAATCCCGCAACATACGCCACGCCGAACAACGTCACCGAGACGTTTAGCAGTGGACTGCCGCCGGATTCGGGTTTGGAAAACAGCTCGATCGTTACAACCGCCACAGTAAGCCCGCCGAGCAACAGCCACAACTTATCGCTGTAACCGGCATAAATCAAGGCCGGCGCTGCGATCCCGGCCAACACGCCAAGCCCGCGCCGGGGACGCGCATTTTTGTGCTTTGCCAGATCATAAAATTCAATCAGGCCGATGCCCACAATGATTTCGATGAATAACAGAAAGAAATGCTTGCCAAACCAAATGGCTGACAAGATCAAGGGAATGAAAATCAAGCCAACCGCAACGCGCTGCCCAAGATTGCGCCAATCCAATTCCTTCCTCCTTCACCGGAAAGCAATGCTGGAATAAGCTACCCGTTCAGTCGATTCCTGATCATTTACCTCCTCGTGTCGTTCATCTTTCTACTGCCTTGACAAGTTTGCCGCGCAAATCATTTATGCTGGCCAATTTTTTGGCCGCGAGGTAATGCTTTATTCCCTGCGCCACCTGCACCGCGGTGCGCGGATCGATGAAATTGGCGGTTCCGACTTGCACGGCGGTTGCGCCGGCGAGAAAAAATTCCACGGCGTCCTGCCAGGCGCGGATGCCGCCCATGCCGATCACCGGAATTGACACGGCATTCGCTGCTTCATATACTTTTGCCAGCGCAATCGGTTTAATAGCCGGACCGGAATAGCCGCCGACAATCGTGTTGATGCGCGGGCGCCAATTCTCAATGTCGATCGCCATGCCCGTGACCGTGTTGATCAATGAAATGGCGTCTGCGCCCGCGGCTTCTGCTGCTTTCGCAATTTCGCTCACGCGCGTGACGTTCGGTGTGAGTTTGGGAATCACGAGGCGCCGCGTGAGCCGGCGAATCGCGGCGGTCGAGTACTCTGTTACTCCCGCTTTCTGGCTGAACTCGAGTCCGCCCTCTTTCACGTTCGGACAGGAGAAATTCAACTCATAGCCGGCGATGCTTTCATGCTGTTCGAGCACAGCCACAACTTGTTCGTATTCTTCGAGCGTGCGCCCGGCAATATTCACAATTATGGCGCCGGCATGCGCACGCAAAAAAGGCAGTTTCTCCGCAACAAAATTTTGCACGCCGACGTTTTGCAGGCCAATCGAGTTGAGCAAACCGGCTTCGGTTTCACACAAGCGCGGCTGCGGATTGCCGAGCCGGGGCGTGATACCGATTGATTTTGTGACGATCGCGCCAATCTCTCGCAAGTCAACGAGATCAGCCGCTTCCTGGCCATAGCCAAAGGTTCCGGAGGCCACGAAAACGGGTGTGTGAAATTCTACCTGGCCGATTTTAATGCGCAACGGATTCATAGCGGATTTTATTGGATTCGAACACCGGACCGTCAATACACGCAAGCAAATATCTTCCGGCGTTTTGCACGCCTTCCGCCGGCTCGGTATTGCAGCCCATGCAAATTCCGAAGCCGCATCCCATAATGGTTTCGATCGCGACTTGCGCGACGACGTTGGCGCGCCGGCAAATTTCAGCAACCCGCTGCAACATTGGCATGGGACCACAAGCAAATATCCGGCGCGCCGGCGTTTCTTCGCTGCGCTGCAGCCAATTTTGCAACAAATCGGTAACAAAACCATGTTGCCCGGCGCTGCCATCATCGGTTGCACACGTGACGCGGCCACCGCAGGCGCTCAGTTCGTTTTCACCCCACAACTCAGCCTTTGTGCGCGCGCCGAGCAGCGCATCAAATGCAAAACCGCGTTGCTGCAAGAAAACCGCAAGCAGCGGCATGGGCGCGATGCCCAAGCCGCCCGCCACTAATGCCGGGCGCGCAACGTTCGTTGGAAGTTGATAACCGTTGCCAAGTGGGCCAATCACGCTCAACACCGCGCCGGGGTGATGCGACGCCAGTATGCGTGTGCCCTGGCCGACAATTTTCCAAAGAATGGCAATGCTGCCCTCAGCGCGATCAACCTGGCAAACACTGAAGGGCCGGCGTAGCAATGGTGAGATTGGGCCGGCAGATTGCGCCTGTACTTGAATATTGACAAACTGCCCGGGCAGCACGGCAGCAGCAATCTCCGGTGCGCGGAGTCGCATTAAAAAAATGCCCCGGGCGACTTCCTCTTGAGAAATCACGGGGCAAGCATAAATGCCTTTCGCAGAGGTTACCGTCATGCGCGCGCTTTTGAAAAAGATTCTTTGACCGCCAATTTATCTCGGCGGAGGCACATCATCGTCGTCATCATCTTGGCTAACATCGTCGACTTTTTCTGCATTATCCTGTTGTGCCGGCGGCTTTTCGTCTTGGACTCTTGTCTTTTCGATTGGCGCCGGCGCGTCTTGGCGATCCTGTTCAATGCGCGTGCGCAAATCCTCGCTGGCTTTTTGCTGCACGGAGCTACTGTCGGCTGCTGCCGCGGCGGTTTGCTTTTCGAAAGCCGAAACTTTCTTGCGCACTTTGTTTGAATAAGCAGAGGTGGGGAATTTTTCGAGCAATTGTTTATAGGCAGCGTAGGCCTGCGTATTGTCCGTCAGCTTATTTTCATAAATCCAGCCGATCGCAAACAATGATTTGGAGGCCATCTCGGGATCGTTTTGTGTTTGCGACAAATCTTGAAGCAAGCGAATCGCCTCTTGCGGATTTTCATTCGTCAACAACAAATCTTCCGCGCGCCGGAATTTTTCCGAGGCCGTGGCGGCTTGTGGCTCACCGGCATCGGTGAATCCCAGGCGTTTGCGCGCCTCGCGGCCGTGCCGGGTATTGCTATACTTGGTCGCGAGAAGCTGTAATAAACTATCGCGTTCCGCCGTGCTGGACGAGTCCTGCGACGGGCGCAAAAAAGCAAGTGCATACATCGCGGCAGGCGCGGCCTCGGTATCGCCGAAATCACGGATAACGTTTTGATACATGTAAATCGCCGAGTCCGGCTGTTCGAATTGATAGTAATACAACTCAGCCAAATTAATCCATTGATCGGCCAAATCATTTCTAAGTTTGGCGGGATCGTTCGAGAGATCCAGCTTTTTGGAAGGCAGGCGGCGGATCGAGGCGCGCGTGCTCTTGCCTTTTTGCTCCAGCGCGGCCGCAAGCTTGGCCTCGTCTCCCGGAGAGTTTTGCTGCATTTCCAGCAAGCTGATGGCGTTTTTCAGTTTTTGATAATCGTCAATGGCCTTGGCCCGACGTTGCGCTTCTTCGGCATACGCAGAGCGGTTGTTCTCGGAACGGACTTTGTCAAACGCCTCCTTGGCCTTGGCATAGTCATACTTCGTGCGTTGATACAAGTCGCCCATCACAAAAAACGCCGCCGCGGAGGCTTCCGTGCGTTTGTCGTTCGCATTGATCGCGGCAAACAAATCTTCCGCTTCTTCACGCTTGCCCTGCCGCAGCTTGCAATCTGCAATCTCGAATCTTACCCATGACAGATCTTTATGATTGCTGAACTCTTTTTGCATGCTGTTGAGCTTGATCAACGCCTTGTCATAACTGCTGTCGGCCTTGAGGGCGCGCGTGAACGACAGGCCGGCGTTGAATTTGATGTCGATCTCAACATCTTGTTTGCTGGCTTGATAGTATGCCTTCGCCGCCTCGTGATACTGTTTGAGCTTAAAGCGGCATTCACCCCAGCGCAGATAAGCTTCCGTGCGCAGCTTTTTGTCGGACATCTTTTTTGCCGCAGGTTCGAACAGGCGGGCGGCCGGATCGTATTGTTCCTGGCGGTAGTAGATTTCTGCGAGATAGTATTGCGCCTGATATAGAATATCCCCGCTTTTTTTGCGATTTTGCAGGTCTTTCAATACCGCTTCGGCGTTGGTAAAATCCTCCTGCTCGATGTAGGTTCGCGCTTTCCACAACAACGCCGCGGGCACCAGATCGCTTTTCGGAAAGATGGAGGTCAGCTCGTTGAATTTGCGCAAGGCTTGCGGGTATTCCTGCTTTTGAAAAAAACATTCGCCCAACATCAACAAGGTGTCGTCGACATACTTGGAATTGGGGTGGAGCTGCAGAATTTTCGAGCCTTTTTCGATGGTTTTGTCGAGCTTTTGAATTTCGGCAGAGGTGGGTTTGTCCGGCGCGGTGGTGGGCCGGCGCTTGCGCTCATCCAACGCTTCTTTATAAAGCTTTTTGGTGTTGTAGTAGGTATTAAAGTAAGCACAGCCCTGGAGGCTGATTATGAGAACGAAGGCGGTCAGCAAAACTGGGAACTTCATGATAAATGCCAGAACAGGTTTAAGGATTGTCATGACGATACGGAATGAATCTCTTTCGACATTAGGAAAAAGCCTGAACCAACCCGGGCAAAATCTCCCCGGCCCGGCCTTGCAAAAACCAATGCGCTTGCGGCGTCAAGGGCGTTTTTTCCGGGTTGATTTCAACGATCGCGGCGCCGGCGTCGCGTGCGAGGTGCGGCAAATGCGCCGCTGGATAAACGAGGGCCGACGTGCCGATGGAAAAGAAGATGTCACATTCTTCCGCTGCGCGAAAAGCCTGTTGCAGCGCGGCTCCGGGCAAACTCTCGCCGAACCACACCACGGCCGGCCGCCGCAAACCGCCGCAGGCGCAATAGGGCAAACCGTCGCGCCAGATTTCCGTTGCGCCCTCGGTTTGCGCGCCGCATTGCAAGCACCGGCTCTCAATCAAATTGCCGTGCAGTTCGATCACGCCGCGGGCGCCGGCTTGTTGATGATAGCGATCGACGCATTGGGTGACCAATGTCAGGTGTCCGGCCCGGCGCTGCATTTCCGCCAAGGCAGAATGCCCGGCATTGGGAAGATGTTGCTGCACCTGCGCGCGGCGATGGCGATACCATTCCCACACGAGTCGAGGGTCGCGCTCAAATGCTTCGGGTGTAGCCAAATCTTCGGCACGATAATTCCGCCACCAGCCGCCCGGCCCGCGAAAGGTAGGCAATCCGCTTTCCGCGGAGATGCCGGCTCCGGTTAAAATCGCAACACGAGACGCGCCGCGCAGGAGGGCAAGAAGTTTCGCGTCGAAATTATGCATACGCGCCGCAAAAGCATTTACTCCTGAAGACGGCTGCGAGTTTTTCCACCGAAGTAATCGGCGAGAATGAGATAAAAAGAATATCCGCTTCCTTGCCGCAATTCCTTCAAAGGCTGTCGCCGGTTATCACCTTCGCATGATCCAATAGCAACAACGCGACAATACCCACAATAAATCCCGCAAACAAAGCCGGCCATAACATAAGCGGGAGAAGATACAAAATCTCTAAACGTTGCACAATCAATATTCCTGCTAGGGTGATTTGCGCCAGGACGTGCGCAAGCGCGCCCAGCAAGCTGACGCCGATAATGCTGAAGGCGCGGCGACCGTGCTTTTGGGCAAGCGTCATGACCAAAACCGAGGCCAGACCGCCCGCCAATGACAGCCAGAAGCCAGGATTGAAAAACGTGCCGAGGATGAAGCTTCCCAGAATCACACGCAAGATCGTCACGGCCCATGCGCTTGTTGGGCCGAGCGCATACAAGGCGATAAGCGTCGCGATATTCGCCAGGCCCGGTTTGGCCCAGGGCAATGGCCGCGGCAGGGCAGACTCAAACAGAAACATCACCAGGCCGAAACCGGCGAGCAGCGCGGTACGCGTGATTTTTTGCGCGCGTGAATCAGTAGGTGATCGCATCGAGTTCGTTTTGTTGCGCGCCGGTAATCAACACCACGAGGCGATTGGGAACACATACCAGCATTTGTCCTGGCCGCGATACGAAACCCTGTTTCACACAAAATTGGTTGGGACACGCGCTCGACCGGACACGTATGCGTTGCGCCGCAACCTCCAGCGTGACTTCACCGCGCGCACCCTGGAAGGAAACGATTTGCGGCTGCTGCAAAGCAATTTCGCGAATGCGGATATTGGCGATGAGTACCTGAGCCAGGCGGGCTTGTCCATTTGCCGGGCCAAGGGAGGGAAGCCACATGCTTGCAGAAGCAAGCGCCACAAACACGCCGGCCACGGCGTAGTCGCCCCATTTGCTTTGCCGAAGGATGCGTTTGAGCGAGTGCGGCGGAAGCGCCGGGGTGTTGAACATGGCTGCGCGATCAGCAGGCAATTACTGCGTCATCAGCTTTTGGAGCGCTTCGAGTTTTTGGCGGGCTTGCTCGCGATATTGGAGCGACTGCGCATGTTCGGGATTAAATGCGAGAACGCGCTCCCATTCTTTGATGGCATTGTCATAATCTTCGTTGGCGTAATAGGTCAACCCGCGATTGAAATGCTGTTCAATCTTGAGGTGCAGTTGGCGCTGGGAATTGTCCAAATAGCGTTTCGCTTCCACATGATTGGGATCTTTCGCGAGCACGCGATCGAACAGCTCCATCGCTTGCGTAAACTGCCCGCGGTTGTAATAGCGCTCGCCCTGTTCATACAAATCCTTGAGATCGATCATCGACAGCGCCTGATTGCGCTTGCTTGCCGCCAGTTTGTTCGAAGGCTCGACTTCCAACACGCGCTCGAAGGCTTCCACGGCGCGCGACCAAAGCCGGGCGTCAAACAGCGACATGGCGTTGCGCATGTGGCTTTCGATGCGGCCGCGTTTTGCCTCCGCGATGCGCTGGCGGTAGTTGTTGGCCTCACGATGGCCGGGAGACATTTTCAAGATCGCTTGAAACTGTTCCTCCGCTGCCGCGAGATCGCCCCGTTGAAACGCGCGCTCGCCCGCTTGCATCTTGGTTGAAATGAACTCATCGATGCGGCCCTGCAGCGTTTTGATCTCTTGACGGGCGGCCTCATGGGTGGCATCGGAATCCAGAATTTGACGATATAGATTGTAGGCGCTGAGGTATTGCTGCTTTTGCTGCAAGCGCCGGGCTTGTGCAAACAGCCGGTCATTTTGTTTGATCTGCTGGGCGAGGCCGGCGCGCGCTTTCTCGAGGTTTTCGCGCGCTTCTGTGTAGTTTGGCGCAAGATTGATCGCTTCTTCGAAATCGGTGATGGCCTTGGGGTAATTTTTCTGGCTGTAATAACCCAGGCCGCGCAGAAAAATCTCCTCGGCTTGTTTGGCACGCACCTCCTTGAGTTGCGCAGTATAGTACGCGGCTTTGGGATAATCCGGACGCACCAGCAGGATGTTTTCAAAGGCCTTGTGCGCGACCTCAAAGTTGCCTTCTTCAAACGCCTGCACCCCGCGCGTATAAAGCTGATTGAGATAAATATCCAGGCGCGGCTGCAGCACCGCCAACCGGTCGCGCGCCTCGCGGTGGCCGCGATCCATTTTTAGGACTTGCAAATAGTTTAGCGCCGCGCTCAAGTATCTGTGCCGCAACTCGAAGGCGCGCGCTTCATCCAATAATAACCGAATCTGCCGGTCTTCGGAAGCAACCTTGATGGCGAGCGCCTGCAACAGTTGCCCCGCCTTTTCCATCTCCGGCTCATAGGCGCGATAATGACGCAGTTCACGCAGCGCAGCGCGGTAGTTTTGCATTTCCGCCATTTTGTTGCCGGCTTCATAATGATTGCGGGCGCGTTCCAGCGGGCTGGCGCCGAGACGCAAACTCAAACCGCCGCGAACGCTTTTGTCGAGAAAGGTATACGCCAAGTCGAAAGCATAACGATCGCTTAAAAATGCTCCGCCAAGCGCGCTGCGCTTGCTGTTGAAATCCGTGATGGAGGAATACAGCGCAAAACGCGGGACAATCGGCACGGCCATCCCCAGGCGCGCAAACGGATCGTCGTCGCGCCATTCAAGTGAAGCAAACAACGAGGGCGCCCGATTGCCCAGGCGCAACGCCATACTGCTCTTGTAGTAAGTTTGCAGATGCTTGCCGCCGAGAGCCACGTCACTTGCCTGGAGTGAGAAGGCAAAACGGTAAGGCGAGAGCGGCGAATTAAAAAAATCATAATCGGCAAATTCTTCGGACACAGCAATGCGGCCGCCAAACGGATGCAAAATCAAACCGAACGAGGCGGTGGTAAAGCTTTCCGTACTCTCGCCGTGATCCGCACGATTCCAATGCGCGGACAGGCCTGCCGACAAAAACGGTGAGAGGGCTTTGCCCCAACCCAGGCTCAGGCGGTCAAGCTCGTGCTGGCCGTCGAAAAGCTGCAGCACATTCACGCCGACGCCGCCGTATTGCGGCCAAAAACCGGCAAGGCCTGCATGCGTCAAATCGAATGCATCATCGATACTCAGGGCAAACTGCACATCGCGCAGAGCTGCGAGCAACGCCGGATTCCACGCGGCTGCGAGCGGATCGGGCGAGGCAATAAGATGGGCGCCGCCCAGGCCGAGCGCGCGCGCCGAGCGCCCGTCCCGGTTGAACAATGTTTGGGCGGTCAGCGTCTGAACGACGAGCAGCAACGCGAGTATCGTGGCTGTCTTAATTTTGAAAAGGCAACAATTACGCATGGCAATACCATTCTCCCCGCGACGTTAAAATCGCTCGAATACAAAGCGTGAGCACAGACGTTTCCTCTGGAACTACATTTATCCTACAAAACGGAAGATTTCGTTGTAGGTGTGATGCCGCTCAAGCCGTGTGATCGATCTCGTAGCCGATTTCGCTGATTTCTACCGGCTTGCTGCGACCTTTTACCACGATGGCGTCGAGCCGGTTGACGACGTAAGCGCCGTTCAGGCTGCGGGCGATATTATACTCCGCAATGATTTGGCCGCTGCGCGCGAGATTGCACAGGCGATTGGCGATATTGACCACATCGCCGATCACCGTATAATCCATACGATTCTTCGAACCCATGTTGCCCATCACGGCAAGGCCGTTATTGATGCCAATGCCCAGCTCGAACGTAATTTCTCCGCCGGCGCGGCGCTGGCGGTTCAATTCTTTGACCGCGCGTTGAATTTCCGTGGCCGCGCGCACCGCTTCTTCCACCATGGCTGGGCCTTGAAAAACCGCCATGATCTGATCACCCATAAACTTGTCCACCACGCCGCCATTCGCTTCGATAATGCGGGTTTGCAAATCAAAATAGATGTTGATCAGCCGGACGATTTGCTCCGGTTCGGAATCTTCGGCAATAGCAGAGAAATTGCGGATATCCGAAAACAGAATCGTAACGTCGCGACGCTCGCCGGCATAAGGTTCGACGCGATGCCCGCCGCGCTGGTGAATCATTTGCACGGTAAGTTTCGACAGGAATTTTTGCATCTGCAATTTTTCGCGCAGATGGACGATCATGTTGTTGAATTCGCGCGCGAGCTGGCCCAGTTCGTCGCTGCTGCGCGGCTGCACGCTGACGTCGAGATTGCCGTTGCCGATTTCGCGCGCGGCGTGCGACAGCGCATGAATCTCGTCCACCATTTTCTGCGCGAAAAAATAAATCACCCACACCGAGATGATGATCACCAGAGCCGCCATTGCCAGAATGCGGCGCTGCGTGCTGACGATCGGCTCGGTCAGTATTTGCTTCGAAAAGCCCACACAACCAACGCCCAGCAACGGCTTGCGCCCGCCGCCGGCATCCATGCGCGCCATGATGGGATAATAAAATTCATAGTAAAATTCATCTTCGCGCAATGAAATGGTTTCCTGCTGGGACAGGGCTTCGAGCGTTGCCGGGCTGAGCGCGCGTTTTGTTTTGATGGTATCGGAGGTCGCAATCATCGCGCCGGTGCGGTCAAAGATCAGAATATACTGCAAACCCTTGACTCCCATTTGCCGGGTGCGCGCGACTTCGAGTTGAACTTCCGCGGGATTGTTGAGCAGCAGGCTGCTGTAAATGCTCTGGCTTAACTTTTTTAACAAGTAGGTGCAGGTTTCCATGGTCGCGTTATCCAACACGCGATGCTGGATCGGCAAGATCAGCGCACTAAAAAAAACGATCACCATCACAACGATGATGGCGATGTTGATGCTGAGCTTGTACTTGATCTCAAGTCCGCTAAAAAATTGCAGCGCCCGTTTAAAAGGGCGCTGCAGCCAGTTTTGCGGTTTTTCAACCACCGGCAACGCAACTCTCCTTCCGTTCGGCAACCCACGCCGGTGCATGGTTTGCGGTGACAGCGTGTTCGCGCCTGCGCGCGGAGGCCGCGCCGGCGCCAAAAAACAACTGAAATGACAAATGCCCAAATCGCTTCGGGCGGAGATAAGAGCGCCTCATCTTCGTAACAGCAAGCGTGCGGCATAAAACCGCGCCGTGTCGGGTGAGCACGAAGTAGCAGTTCAGGCGTGGCAGATGACAACGAGGTTGATGGATAAACACGCGCGGGTTGAACGGCGGTGAAAACTTTTCAGCATCTCTCCCTCGACACAGATTTTCCCGCACGCGCTTTTGCCTGAATTTCGCCTTTGACACGGCTGCAATCCCGAGGTTGAGTGTCAGGATCATTCCAAAAAAAACTTAGGGGCAACGCGACCGGGTCGAATTCCCCCTAAATTTCGCAGCAACAATATTATTGAGTTGGCGAAGAGGCGAACGATTATTGCAATTCAAAATTGTTGCGGCAAAGTAACCAAATCCCTCTAAAGAGTCAAGCGTGAATTCATGCCGTGTTGCGGCATTGTGACAGTTTTGCCGTTTGCAGAGACCGCGGAAATGGCGCCTGGCCGCGCATTGCCGAGGCCCGGCGCGTGCCGGGCAATTTTTATTGTTGCTCACAAGCACGCTGCTCTCTATATTCCGCACTCAGACAAATGAGGTGACATGAACAGCTTAACACCAGCACAAGCGCAGGCGCGTTTGGCTGCCATGCAAGGCAAGCGCATCGCCGTTGTCGGCGATTTCATGGTGGATCGCTATCTCTGGGGGCATGTGACGCGCATTTCACCCGAAGCGCCCGTGCCGATTGTTGAAATTGAAAGCGAAACCCACCAGCTTGGCGGCGCGGCCAATGTCGCGAATAACCTCGCCTCATTGGGCGCGGTGCCCTGTCCGGTTGGCGTCTTTGGCGAAGACAGCTCCGGAGAGCGCTTGCTCGACTTGATGCGGGAGTCGGGTTTCGAAGCCGGCGGCATGCTGGCTGACCGCAGCCGGCCGACGACAACGAAAACTCGTATTATTGCGCATCACCAGCACGTGGTGCGTACCGATCGCGAATCACGCGCGAATATCGATGCCGGCATGCAGGAAAAACTTTTTGCCTATTTGCGCGATTTGATGCCCGGCCTGCACGGCATCATCATCGAAGATTACAATAAAGGCGTGATCGCGCAACCGTTGCTCTCGCGTCTCATTGAGCTGGCCAATCAACACCACTGCCTCATCACGGTTGATCCCAAATTCAATCATTTTTTTGATTATCGCCGGGTGACCCTGTTCAAGCCGAACCGCAAAGAGGCGGAAGAAGTGCTGGCAGCCAAACTGCGCACCGACGAGGAGTTGCAGAAAGCCGGTGAGTTGCTGCTGCGCCGCCTCGAGTGTAAAAATGTCCTGATCACACTCGGCGCCGAAGGCATGGCCTTGTTCCGGCCGGGCATGGGCATGCACCGCATTCCGACGCGCGCGCGGCGGGTGCATGACGTCTCGGGCGCCGGTGATACCGTGATTGCGACGCTCACCCTGGCGATGGCCGCCGGTGCCGAAGTGTTGGAGGCCGCCACCCTGGCGAATTATGCTGCCGGCGTCGTCATCGGTGAAGTGGGCGCCGTGCCAATTGACAAGCAGAAACTCATGAACACGATTGCCGAGCATATGCAATGGGAAGACTCGTCACGCTAAACGAATTGTTGCACCTGCGCGAAACCTGGCGCTGCGCCGGCCAGCGGCTGGTATTTACCAACGGCTGCTTTGACATTCTGCATCGCGGCCACGTGGAATACTTGCAGCAGGCGCGCACACACGGAGATATTTTAGTGGTGGGATTGAATTCGGATGAAGCCGTTGCGCGTTTGAAGGGCGAGGGCCGCCCGATTGTGCCGCAGGAAGATCGCGCCGTCATTTTGGCGGCATTGGCCTGTGTTGATTATGTCGTCTATTTTGCGCAAGACACGCCGGACGAATTGATTCGCGCGCTGGCGCCGGAGGTGTTGGTGAAGGGGGCCGATTATCAGGTCAATGAAATTGTGGGACACGACGTGGTGCAGGCGGCCGGCGGGCAGGTTGTGCGCATTCCTTTGACGCCAGGCCGCGCAACACGCGATATTATTGCCACGATTTTGGCGAGATTTGGAAGATCGCGTTGATATGATTGGGGTAGGAGAATTATCAGAGTTGCACAAAGGGCTATCGGCTAGGCCATTGTACACTAAAAATATATCTACACGTGAACGTCATTCTCTGAAAGAATTTTGCAAAAACTCGCGCTTGGCCGGGCGCGCAGCGCGAAGGCCAAATCGAGTGCATGCGGTTGTTGGTTAGCGCTCCCATGTAACCAAAACATCTGCCACCGCGGGATGAACATTCGCCTGCAAGTATGAGACAAGTTGTTCGTCCGAGAGACTTGCCTTTGATTGCACAATTGCGTTGAACAAGCGGCGCAATGCCTCTGTTCCAACGGTGTCATAAATACGCTGCGCAGCAATATGCAGCCGGCTGAGATACCAGACAAAATTCGGGGGTTCCATGCCAGCGTACAATTGCTCGAAATCATGTAGAGAGCGATATGTCAGATGGTCGTTGCCCAGAGCGACAATCATCTGTGGAAACGCCGCAAGCTTGGAAAACTGCTCGGGCTCTTCAGTAGCTGTGTAGGCGTGAAGCGCAAGATTGCAGAATAGTTCCACCAGCCATCGGCGTGGCAGATGGAAATCGAATTGTTGTGCCGTCTGATCAATAAAAAGATGACCCACTTCATGGACAGGAAGCAAGTCCATATACCCTGCAACATCTATTGAACCATCGGCCTGTCCATAAGTAGCTTGTATGGCTTGGGCGTGGGAAGGCGGTAACATGTCCAGCGGTGGCACGATCATTTTCCAGAGTTCAGCATTCTGGCCTGCAACGACGACGGTTTGCTCGTCAATTGTCTGCGGCACCCCGAACATGGACGATCCCGTGTATTTCTGCCAATCTTTCGGCGCGAGGATGAGCAGTTGCGCCTTTGGCTTACTTTCGAGAGTTGCAGAAAGGAAAGCGTAAGCCTTTTGACAACGCGCGGCAAGTTGATGTGCTCGTGGTTCTACCCCTTCGCTTACACGCACGGAAAAAGAGTATTCGCTGAGTTCAACAAGATCAAGATAAT
>SZPB01000022.1 GCA_030263535.1 Cytophagia bacterium CHB2 | reverse complement strand
ACACCACGAAATCAACGTCTTTGGGCATTTTGTTTTTGAGCGGGCATAGACGTTCATGCAGCAATTGCACCGGACGCAGATTGATGTACAGGTCAAGCTCGAAACGCATGGCCAGCAGAATCTCGCGGCCGTGGCGCATGTCGGGAATGCGCGGATCGCCGAGCGCGCCGAGAAAAATCGCTGCATAATTTTTGCGAAAATCGTCCATTTGCCCGGGCGGCAAGCCCACGCCGGTTTTGAGAAAGTAGTCGGCGCCGTATTCGAATTCGATTAGCGTCAAATTGAGACTGAATTTTTCATTCACTCGCCGCAACACTTTCACGGCTTCTCTGGTCACATCAATGCCAATGCCGTCGCCGGCAATGATTGCGATTTTTTGCATGTTTTTTCCTGGTTGAACACAGCAGCGTTCAGCGAGGGCTTGGCCATCGCTTACCTTGAACTTCATGGCTAACATGATTCTTTGTACCGTGGTCTTGCCGCGGTCGATCAAATTTGATGAAATAACGCGCCGCATTTGGGGCATTTACCCGGATGGCAGCGGTGGCAAATGGCGCGCTTGCAGCCCTGGCAGTGCGAGCACGCGCGACAGAGGAGGTGCAGCTTTTCTTCGCATAATTGCATCGCGTAAAGCCCGTCACCGCAGCTTTCACATGGTATGGGCTCAAAATCTTTCAGCAAAGGATTCCACACAAATGAAACCTCGCGCCCGAGCTTGCGGCAGCGCAGCTCGGCCGTCACCATCATGGCCGGCGTATTGATGCGCAGCAGGTTGATGGGTTCCACCTCGATTTTCATGGCATACTTTTCACGCTGATCTGCGACTTTGCGGCGGTACTCCAAATCGACGGCGCGGAGGCGCGCTTCTTCATCTTCACGTTCTTTGCCCGCCAGTTGCCGGCGCACGATTTTGTTTTGAATCTCGTCTTTGAGACTCTGATAATACTCGTGCAAGCGTGCGATATCGCGTTGCAGCCGGCGCTGCAAACTCCGGTGAAAGTCTGCCAAATCTCCGGAAATAATCGGGCGTACATTACGGCAGGCGGCATGATAGACCTTGGCAAGTGGTTGCGTCTCGAGGCTGACAACGCTTTCTGCCTCGGTCGTGACTGCCAGGCTCAATTGCGCCATCATCTCATGCACCTCGGCCAATGTATGCTCGTTGATCACAGCACGCGCCAACCCCTCTTTCTTTTCATCCGAGATCGCCGTGTATTTGAAATGGAAACAGGCGTATTGCAAGCGCCGCTCGGCCGCCGCCGCCGCTTTCAATAGGCCATTGCGCACAGTGAAACGGCTTTCAGCAACCGCGGTCACCCCCTGTTTGAGATAAAGATCCGCAACGGCAATTTGCGCATACAAGCCCTTCTGCTGCATCCAGTCGAACAGCCGGTCAACCAATTCGGATTGATAGGTCACCAGCTCACCGGCAACGCCATTCGTTTGCGCCTCGAAAGCCAGCACCGCATGTTCGGGCAGTTGCAGGGCGCGCGCGGTTTCGGCCGGCAGCAAGGCTTCCAGGTGTTCTTGATTTCTTTCCACCGCCGCGCCAGAAAGCGCTAGAATATCCGAAATGGTGTCGATGAGTTGAGGCATGGGTTTGGTTGCTTGTTGCTCGCCGCTGGTTTCTTGTTGCTGGAGCGTCCGGCAACAAGAAATGCGTTACACTTCAAATTCCTCTGCGAACAAGACTTCGTCAAGCTCTTTGGTTTTCTGATAGGCGGCGCGCGCTTCCAATATCTGTTCGGCAAAATTTTCAATCTTCTGCTCGACTTCCTGTTTTTGGCTGGAATTGAGCCAAATATCGATAATAATATCGCTAAATTCGTCCTCGGTGTCGAGGTTGCCAAGAATGCTGTCGATTTCACCGATGACCAGTTCGAACATGTTGATCTTTTTGTCGAGAATGTAAAGAATGTACTCTTCAATGCTGTCTTTGATGCAAAAATTGAATACAAAAACATCCTGGGTTTGGCCGATGCGGTGAATGCGGCCAATGCGCTGTTCCAGCCGCATCGGATTCCACGGCAAATCATAATTGATGATGGTCTGGCAGAATTGCAAATTACGGCCCTCGGCGCCGACTTCGGTGAGCAGCAGCACGTCAACCTCTTCACGAAAGCTGGCGATGGCAGCGTCTTTCTGTTCGGCCGTCATGCCGCCGCGGAACTCGGCAAACGCCAGTCCGGCATTGCGCAGCAACGTTGCGAGATAATCGAAGGTGCGCCGGAAGTTGGTGAATACCAGTTTTTTGACGCCGCTTTTTTGCACAAGCTGCAGGAGCTGTTTGCCCTTTTCCGTCTCGCGCACCTTGTCGACCAATGCCAGCAAATGATCGATTTCATCGGCTGCGCTGGGCAGACGGCTTTTGAGTGAAGTCAACGAGTCCGTCAAGGCGAACGGACTGCTGCCCGCCTGCATCAGCAGGTGATTGAGCGCCGTGCGCTCCAACCCGCGCAACGCGGGCGAGTGTTGCCGCACAAAGCGCGTGATGTGTTCGTACAAATCCCTTTCATGGTTTGAAGGCAATACCGTTATCGTGGTTGCGAAACGTTTGGGAAGTTTGACATCGACCAGGCTGCGCGTGTTGCGAATCATGACTTCGCGCAGCAAATCTTTCAAAGCTTCGCGATTTTTGGGCATGCGGCTGTCGCCGCGCGCGACATAGTTCTTGCGAAATTGCTGCTCGGTGGCCAGCACGCCCGGCTTCAAGAGCGTGAGCAGATTGTGCAATTCCATCAGATTGTTCTGCACCGGCGTGGCCGTGAGCAAGAAGATGAATTTCTTCTGCAGGGCATTCACCAGTTTCCAGGATAGAGTGTCCTTGTTTTTGAGATGATGCGCTTCATCGACGACGACGAGATCGTATTTGGTGTTGACGACAAGCTCGAAGTTCGTCTTGGATTTCGCCGTATGCAGGGAGGCAATGATCCACTTTTGTTCCGTCCAAAATTCCGGGTGGCGTTTCACCTCGATGTCGTCGGTCGTGACGAATGGCAAGCCGAATTTGCCCGACATTTCCTCCTGCCATTGTGAAACCAGCGCAGGCGGCGCGAGAATCAGGGCATTGCGCACCAGGCCGCGCAAGCGGTATTCCTTGATCAACATGCCCGCTTCGATGGTTTTGCCCAGGCCAACCTCGTCCGACAGCAGCACGCGGCCGCGCATTTGTTTGAGCACCTTTTTGACGGTCTCGACTTGGTACCAGTAGCGCTCAACATGCTTCAGCGTGTCAAGGCACAGCAATTCGTCAAATTCTCGCAAAAGCGCAAGATGATGGAGATCGAGCTTCGCGTGATAAAATGCGAGACCTTGATGGTCGTCGCGTTCGGGCGTGGGCGGTTGTATAAATCTCTCGACGAGTGCGGAAGGCCGAAAAATGAAGGATTGCGGTATTTCTGTGGCAGATGTGTCAAGCATGAAGATGTTAATGTTACGCTGATAAGAATTTCCGTCGAAAGTGCCAATATAACAAGCCTCGCGATAATGTCAAGCGCCTGATTGATAATGCGGAACAAAGCACAGACAAAGGTTTGGCAATGCGGTGGAGCAGCCTCAAACACCTCAGCCGCAGAGGGAAAATTCCTAAAACTAACATAGAAGGATTTTCCAGGGGGAAACAATTGCAGATTTTCCAAGAAAGTTTTTCATATTTTGAATTTTAAGTTCTATTTTGTGCTACTTTTAATTCTTGTTTTGCACTCACGATCGGAGAACGCGCGGCATGCGTTTACTTCTCAACTGACCCTTTGCTAATCTTGCGTTGTTGATCATCGGCGTAAGCTCGATTTACGCACAAAGCAACACGAGCATATTCAGCAAACCGCCTCAAATCATTCAGGCCGCGGCCGCAAAGGCCTATCCTGCTGGAAAAGGGAGTGAGTTTTTATGATGCCTGTCCGTCAATTTTGGCGCATCGTTTTCAGCGCCTGGACCTTGTTCGGTTTGTTTATGACCGCACAGGTTTATTTTGTCTCGCTGCGTTTTGGCGAGGGCATGTCCTGGCAGCAGGCGCTGTTTAGTGAAATGGTGTATGCTTATATTTGGGCTGGGTTGACCCCGCTCGTTCTCAAGTTGGGCCAGAGATTTCGTTTCGAGCAAGGTCAATTGGTGAAGAGCCTGGCCGTTCATATTCCCGCCGGCATTTTGATTGCCATATTGCATAAAGCCGGGCACGGACTTGCCATGATTTATTATCGCGTGCAGACCGCAGGTGCCTCCTTCACCTGGGAGGCCTGGCTGCAGCGCATGATGACGTTTTTGGATTACGGCATTCTGCTGTATTGGATGATCCTCGCGATCGCATACCTTTTCGAGTATTACCAGCGCTTTCAAGAAAAAGCCATGCGCGCGGCGCAGCTCGAGGGGCAGCTTGCCCAGGCGCAATTGCAGGCATTGCGTATGCAACTCAACCCGCATTTTCTTTTCAATACGCTCAACGCGATTTCCGTTTTAATCCAAAAAGATCCGGTCCGGGCGCGCCAAATGCTTGGCCGGTTGAGCGAGCTTTTGCGTCTGGCGTTGGATAATGCCGGGTCAACTTTTGTATCGCTTAAGGAAGAACTCGACTTTCTCGATCGTTATTTGCAAATCGAACGCATGCGCTTCGGCGAGCGCTTGACTGTGCAGATGAACATTGCCGAGCAAACACTGGCCGCGCAAATTCCCAATCTGATTTTGCAGCCTCTCATCGAGAATGCGATTCGTCATGGCGTCAACGAGCAGCGCGGCCCGGCGGTGTTGCGCATTTCTGCGCAACGCAACAACGGCAAACTTAATCTCGAAGTGAGTGATAACGGCTGCGGACTGGCGCAAACGCCCGCAGACACCGGGCGTGAGGGCATCGGGTTGAATAATACGCGCGCTCGTTTGAGCAAGCTTTATGGGCAAGACTATCGTTTCGAATTGACGAACGCCGCTGCCGGCGGCGCCCTCGCCGTACTTGAAATTCCATTTTCGGAACTACAGCACCATGGCCAAAATCCGAACTCTGATCGTCGATGACGAGCCGCTTGCGCGCGAAGGCCTGCGGCACCTGCTGGCCGCAGAGCATGATATTGAGATCGTCGGCGAGTGCGCCGATGGCTTCGCAGCGATCATTGATATCGAACGCATGGCGCCGGACCTGCTGTTCCTCGACGTGCAAATGCCGGAAATGGACGGCTTCGAATTGATCTCGCTGATAAAACCCGAGCCGCTGCCGGCCGTCATATTTGTCACGGCTTATGATAAATATGCGGTGCGCGCCTTCGATGCGCATGCCGTGGATTATCTTTTGAAACCGGTTGACCCGCACCGTTTTGAAGCGGCGCTTGCGCGTGCACGCCGCAACCTGCTACCGGCGCCACCTCAACTGAATCACAATCTTCTTGCTTTGTTGCAAGAATGGCAGAATCAGCGCAAACCCGCGGCGCGATTTCTCGCCAAGACTGCCGGGCGAGCCGTGGTGATCAAGGCCGGAGAGATTGACTGGATCAGCGCTGAAGGCGACTATGCCTGTTTGCATACACAAAAGCAGAAACATCTCTTGCGCGAGACTTTGAACGAATTGCAGCAACAACTCGATCCGGCTCATTTCGTTCGTACGCATCGTTCAACGATTGTGAATGTTGATCGCATCAAAGAGTTGGAACTGCTGTCACACGGCGATGCCCTCATCATTCTCAAAGACGGCGCGCAATTGCCGCTGAGCCGCAACTATCGCTCATCGTTCATGTTGCTGTTCCAGAATCGCGTCTGAGCTTTCCGGATCATCCCGCATTTTCTCCCGCCTGCCGCAATAATCTCCAGCTTATCGCAAAGTTGTTGTCGCGCTAAAAAAATGCGCGTAAACTCGTTCTGAAAAGCTTGTTTGGCGGCAAGCGCCGTTTTCACGGCGGTTGATGCAATATTTTTTCGAGCTTGTCTTTCTAAAAATTCTTAGCACCGCGGCTTTCATCAAAACCAAGTCAGGAGAGGGTTATGCGACGATTTTTCCTTGTTGTTGGAATGGCCCTGGCGCTGTTGACCGCAATTCCAGGCCATGCGAACATCCGCCATGTCCCCGGGCAATACGCCACTATTCAAGCCGCGATTGATGCCGCAGCGGCCGGCGATACCGTGCTGGTTGCGCCCGGCAGTTATTTTGAAAATATCAAATTCAAAGGCAAAAAAATTCTGGTGGCCAGCCAATATGTTTTGACCGGCGAGGTTGCTTTGATTCGCGCGACGATTATCGATGGCAGCAAACCCGCTCATCCGGACACGGCGAGTTGTGTTCTTTTTATTAATCGTGAGGATTCCTCGTCTGTGCTTGCCGGCTTTACTCTCACCGGCGGCCGTGGCACGCTTTGGCGCGATGAGCATGGCGCCGGCGATTATTGGGAAGGCGGCGGCGTGCTGTCAGCGCTGGCTTCGCCCACGATTCGCAATAATTTTATATTTGATAATGAAGCGATCAACGGCGAGCGCGCAGCCAGCGCGGGCGGGGGCGCAATTCGCTGCGGCGACGGCGCGCCTCGAATTTTGAACAACGTCATTCTCGCCAATCGCGGCATGTATGGCGCCGGCATGGTGTTGAATTATTGCTCCGGCGCGATCGTGCGCAATAATGTCATCGCCGAAAATCGTGTTTATCAAGCGGCCGCGGGCAAGCCGACTTACGGCGGCGGCGGAATTTGGATCAATAATATTTTGCCGAATGTGCGCCTTGCAAATATCATCGAAAATAACACCATCATCGGCAACTCCTCCGCCAGCGCGCCGAACTCGCCGCCGCCGGCAGCAAATGGCGGCGCCTTTGTGATTTGGAACGGCGCCATTGCAATCGTGCGCAACAATATTGTCTGGGCGAATACGCAAACCACGGGCGGACCGATTTACGCACCCACCGGTTCTCTCACGATCACACACAACAATATCGAAGGCGGTTATGCCGGAACGGGAAATATTGCAGCACCACCGCAGTTTGCCGACAGCAGTTATTATCTGAATGCGCAATCGCCGTGTGTGGATGGCGGCGACCCGGGCAGCGATTTCAATGATCCCGCAGACTCCGGCGCGCCGGCGCAGGCCAAATGGCCCTCACGCGGCAGTGTGCGCAACGACATGGGCGCTTACGGCGGCCCGGGCGCGAACATCCTGGCCGCGTTTTCGCGCGCGTCTTCGCTGACGCCCCCTGCGCGTGTTGATTTTGGCAACATTCTTCCCGGCAATGTTGGCACGGTTGGCATTGCCTTCACGAACATTGGCGCAAAAGTTTTGCGCATCGAGCAGGCGCAAGTTGCAGGCAATGCCGGCAATACGATTACCATTGCCACGGCCTTGCCGTTGCAAGTTCGTCCGGCCGCCAGCGACACGCTGAAACTGCAATGGGCTCCGCTTCAAAACGGCGTTTTACAAGATACCTTGTTGTTGTACAGCAATGACGCCAGTCAAAGCAATCCACAAAAAATTTCGTTGTGGGGCAATGCGAATCCCACACCCCAGCTCTTTCTCAACACGGCTTCATATAATCTGGGCGATATCGATGTCAATGTTGCGCGAGCGGATACGGCATTTTGGATTTACAATCGCGGTACCGGCGCGGATTCCGTTTACCTGTCAATAAACTATCGCGGCATTCAGCCGGCGGCGGCGCTGGGCGTGTCCCCAGGCGCGGCCGCGCTGGCTGCCGGCGATTCGTTGCATGTGACGTTCGCGCTTTTTCCCGCGCTTTTTAGACGTCCGTTGTTTGCCGTTTATTCGCCGCGTGTTGTTGTTCGATCACGATTTGGCCTGGGCACAACGGTTTTCGAGAAAGAGATGCGATTTCGCCTGGTGGGCACAGTTGGCGTGGACGAAAATGCGCATGTGACAAATGGTGTTTTCAAATTGGAGCAAAATCAACCAAATCCTTTCAACCCGCAAACAAAAATTTCCTTCACGTTGCCGCAGGCGGAACAAGTTTCTTTGAAAGTTTATGACATGTTGGGGAATGAAGTGGCGACGTTAAAAAATGAAGAAATGCCGCCGGGCGCGCATGCCCTCATGTATGATGCGCGTGCGCTGTCAAGCGGCACATATTTCTATCGTTTGCAGGCCGGCGCCATCGTCGCCACCAAGAAAATGAGCCTGGTGAGATAATCGCAGAGAGAAAGCAAATAGACGTTTTGCCAACGGAGGCCGGTTGCTGAGACGATATACGTTTATCCCGCCGTTGGCAAAGCTGTTGGGGGGAACAGGAAGAGAAAATTACAAAAGCAATTTCTAGAGTAAATCGGTGCCGTTGGCAACGAGATTGAATTGGCAGCCCAGAAAGGCCGCCGCTTTGCGGCAATACAACATGCGTGACAGGAAAATCTCGAAATACTCTGCCACCGGCGAGATTTTCGTATCCAGGGATAGTTCGAGGCGAATAATACGGTTCTCTTTATCGACCACTAGAGTACTTTTGTCGACGGCATAATTGACGCGATCATGAATGTCAAATTTGATCATGGCCGGATTGCGCACGCGCGAACGATGTACATCGGATTTGTCAGCGATGATCAAACCGGCCGCGACGGCGTTGATCGGCTCACAACTGACCTCGTCATGGCTGCCGATGGCTGCCACGATCTGGGTGATTTCCATGGGATCCATGCCCATTTGCAGCAGCAGGGTATGCGCCAGCATCGCGCCGGTGAAGGGATGGCTGACGCGATTAAAGACGTTGCCGATGTCGTGCAAATAGCCGGCAATGGCCGTCAGCTCGGCTTGGCGCTCGCTATGGCCGAGTTCGAGCAAAATTCTTTGCGCATTTCCGGCGACCATGCCGCAGTGCCGCCGGCCGTGTTCGGTGTAGCCGACGACTTCGAGATATTCATCGGCGCGTGCGATGTAAGCATCGACTAAAGGATTGCTTCTTATCTCAGCGAGAGTGATCATAGGGCAGTGGCTCCGCGTTGCAGTACGTGATTCACCATGCGCAAACAGCGATTTAGTTCAAATCAAACAGTCTAGTACCTGGTTGTAAAAAAGGATTATGGCGCCGTTCGTTTCCGATCGTGGTTTCCTCGCCGTGCCCCGGGAGCACCAGCACCTCGTCCACCAACGTCATCAATTTTTCGGTGATGGTTTTCATTAAGGTTTCGTGAGAGCCGAGGGGGAGATCCGTTCTGCCGATCGAACCTTGAAACAAAACATCTCCGACGACGGCGATTTTCTCAGAGAACAGCATGATGCTTCCCGGCGAATGGCCGGGGCCGTGTACGATGCGCAATGAGTGGCGGCCGCACGCGACGAGGTCGCCCTCCTCGAGATAACCAGCGACGCGCGGCGGTTTGATCTCGCCGAAGCTCAGACCCATCATCTCCGCTTGCCGGCTGACATTTTGCAATAATCCGGCATCGTCCCGATGCATGTACAGCGGCAGGTTAAAATGATCTTGCGCCTGCCGGCTGCGCAACACGTGATCGATGTGGGCATGCGTGATGATGATGCGTTGCAAGCGTGCGCCGGTATCTTCCACTTCATCGGCGATGCGCTCGATCTCATCACCCGGGTCGATCAACAGACCTTCCTGCGTTTCATCACACCACAAAATGTAAGCGTTCATGGCGAACGGGCCGACCGTGACGCAGCGCCATCTCAGTGCCATTTGGATTTACTCCGTGCGACAAAGCTTTTGAGCAAACCGACTTGTTCCGCGTTGACGGTAAATTGCCCTAGTTTTTCCAGGCCTTTGGCGCCGCCGTGAAAATCAGAACCGCCGGTTTGCAAAAGATCGAATTTGACGGCCAGCTCGTTGAAAAAACGCTGGCGCTCGTTGGAATGCTTGGGATGAATCGTTTCAATCGCATCGACGCCGAGCTTGATGACGTCAATGACAATCTCGATGGTCAGGTTTTGCCCGGGATGCGCCAGGCCGGCAATGCCGTTGGCTTGATGAATCGCCGCGATTGCAGCCTCCGGCGTGAGCACAGATTTGGGCACGAACGCCGGCCGGTCTTCGGCGAGATAGTGATTGAAGGCTTCCTGAAACGTCGTGACATAGCCGTGCCGCACAAGCGCGTTGGCAACGTGAGGGCGTCCGATGCAACCCTCGCCGGCATATTCCAAAACCGTTTCAAAGGGCACACCCAAACCCAGGCGATTGAGTTTTTCAACGATGCGGTGCGCACGGCCGACGCGCTGTTCTTGCAGCACATGCAGCAGGCGCAGCAAGCCGGCATGCTGATAGTCAATAAAATAACCTAGGATGTGCACATCATAGCCGCGATAAGTTGTACTCAATTCCAGGCCGGGAATGATCTCCAGTCCGAGTTCCGCGCCCCGGACTACGGCTTTTTCAATGCCGCCGATCTCATCGTGATCGGTGATCGCGATCCCGGTTAAATGTTTGTCGCTCGCCAGGGCCACCAGCTCCTCCGGAGAGTGCATGCCGTCGGAGCGCGTCGTGTGTGTGTGCAAATCATACATTCCGTTTATACCTTCGGCAGCGTGACGCCGATTTGTCCTTGATATTTGCCGGATTTGTCGGCATAAGAAATTTCACAGGGTTCATCGCTCTCGAAAAAAAGAATCTGCGCGATGCCTTCATTCGCATAAATTTTGGCGGGCAACGGCGTGGTATTCGAGATTTCCAGCGTGACATAGCCTTCCCAGCCGGGCTCCAGCGGCGTGACGTTGGTGATGATGCCGCAGCGCGCGTAGGTCGATTTGCCCACGCAAATCGTCATGGTGTTGCGCGGGATGCGAAAATATTCGATGGTGCGTCCCAGCGCAAAGCTGTTCGGCGCGATGACGCACACCTCGCCGCGATAGTCCACGAAAGATTTTGGATCAAACGATTTCGGATCGACCATGGCGCCGAAGACATTCGTGAAAATTTTGAATTCGTCCGCGATGCGTACATCATAGCCGTAGGAGGAGAGGCCGTAAGAGATGACATTCTTGCGCACCTGCCGGTCCTCGAAAGGCTCGATCATATTTTGTTCCAGCGCCATTTTTCTGATCCAACGATCGGATTTGATGCTCATGAAAACTCCGTGACTTTGCTCGAACGCATGAAAATTTTATTGAAAGGCCACAACGCAAACGTATTGCGTGACGGGATTTGGCGTTGCCTCAATGGGTTGCGATTTCGCTCAGGGCGTTTTTCATCTCCACCGGCAATGCAATTTTTGATACCCAGATGCTGATTTCGTAAAGCATCATCAACGGTACGGCCAAAAGGATTTGCGTGAATGCGTCAACCGAGGGGGTGATGATTGCCGCGGCGATGAAAATGGCGATAATGCTGTAGCGCCGTTTCTGCCGTAAAAACTCCGGCGTCAACAAGCCCAGGCGGGTGAGCAGGAAGGCCAATACCGGCATTTCGAAGAGAATGCCAAAAATGAAAATCAGCGCGGTCACAAAGCCAAAATATTCTTCGATGGAGATCATCGGCATCAATTGCGCCGATTGAAAGCTGAGCAAAAATCCCAAGCCGAATTTCAACACAACGTAGTAGCAAAATGCGGCGCCGGCGGCAAAACACAAAATCGTGAAGAAAATGAGCAGCGGCGCAAAACGTTTTTCACGCTCCAATAATCCCGGGGCAATGAAGCGCCAGAGTTGGTGCAAAATGAAGGGCAGGCTCAGCAGCAAGCCTGCCGTGGCGGCAAGTTTGACGTAAATCATGAATCCGCCGGTGGGCGTGAAAAAGACCAGGTGTGAGCCGGCTGCGGTTTCGCTCTCAGGCTTGCCGGCGGTGGCCAGGCGCAAAGCGTCGTTGTAAGGCGCGACGAGGAAGGCGAAGATTTCATCAATAAAGAAAAGGCTGAGGCAGGTGAAGAGAACAATTGCCAGCAACGCTTTGAAGATGCGGCCGCGCAATTCCTCTAGATGATCGAGAAACGGCATTTCTTTTTCATCGGATTTCCGGCGCCGGTTGGGGGTGTCTTTGGTTTGATCATCCATTTTATGCAAAAATCTCGTGGCGGGCCTCGAGTCCTTTCAGCTCTTCCAGGAATTCCTCTTTCGCTTGAAATTTTCGGTAAACCGAAGCAAAACGTACGTAGGCGACCTCATCGATCGTGCGCAGCTTTTCCATCACCAACTGGCCGATCAGACGCGAGCTGATTTCTTCGTGATTGCCGTCGCGCAAACGCGACTCGATTTCATCGACGCAATTGTTAATGGTCTCCATCGAAACCGGGCGCTTGCTGCACGCGATTTGCAGGCCATGCATGATTTTTTCGCGATTGAAGGTTTCACGCCGACCATCGCCTTTGACGACGATCAACGGCGTTTCTTCAATGTACTCTTTCGTCGTATAGCGTTTTTGACACGAGAGACATTCCCGCCGCCGCCTGACGACCCGCCCTTCGTTGCTCGTACGTGAATCGATGACGCGACTGTCCTCATGATTGCAGTAGGGACAACGCATAGGCTCAACCTATTCGCTCGAAGTTAACTCCGCGTATAGCGGAAACCGCTGGCTTAAATCGAGAACTTGCTCCCGCACGCGCGCCCGGGCGGTTTCATTACGAATATCCGAAAGCACTTTGTCGATCAAGAAAGCGACTTCGCGCATTTCATTTTCTTTCATGCCGCGCGTCGTCAATGCGGGCGTGCCGATGCGAATGCCGCTGGTGACCGTGGGCGGCTGATGATCGTTCGGCACCATGTTCTTGTTGACGGTGATGCCGGCCTTTTCCAGAGCCGCTTCGGCATCCTTGCCGGTGAGATCACGATTGCGCAAATCGACCAAGAGCAGATGATTGTCCGTGCCGCCCGAGACGATGTCATAACCCAGATCCATCAATTTTTTGGACATCGCTTGCGCGTTATGAATCACCTGGCGGGAATACTCAATGAAGTCGATTTGCAAGGCTTCTTTGAATGCCACGGCTTTGGCCGCAATCACGTGCATGAGCGGGCCGCCTTGAAAACCGGGAAACACGGCAGAGTCGATCAACTCCGACCATTTCTTTTTGCGGCCTTTGGGCGTGGTTAAGCCCATGTCGTTTTCTTCGTCGTTGCCGACCAGAATCATGCCGCCGCGCGGGCCGCGCAAAGTTTTGTGCGTGGTGGTGGTGACGGCGTGGCAATGCGGCAACGGGTTGTCGAGCAGCTTGGCGGCGATCAGGCCGGCGGGATGGGCAATATCGGCGACCACCTTGGCATTGACTTCGTCCGCGATTTCGCGAAAGACGTCATACTCAAATTGGCGCGAGTACGCGCTCGCACCCACGATGATCATTTTGGGCTTGTGCTTTTGGGCAAGATCGCGCACTTGATTCATGTCGACGCGTTCCGTTTTCGCATCGACGCCATAAAAGACGACGTTAAAAATTTTGCCGGAGAAGTTCACCGGACTGCCGTGCGTGAGATGGCCGCCGTGCGCGAGATTCATGCCCAGAATCGTGTCGCCCGGCTTGAGAAACGTGAAATAGGATGCCAGGTTGGCCTGGCTGCCGGAATGCGGTTGCACATTGGCATGATCCGCGCCGAACAGCCGGCAGGCGCGCTCGCGCGCGAGTTCTTCGGCATTGTCCACAAATTCGCAGCCGCCGTAATAGCGTTTGCCGGGATAGCCTTCGGCATATTTGTTCGTCATGGGCTGGCCCAGCGCTTCCAGCACGGCCAGGCTGCAATGGTTCTCGGAAGCGATCAACTCCAGCGTTTCATGCTGGCGATTGATTTCATCGAGAATCGCACGATGAATTTCAGGATCGGTTTTGGCTAAATGTTGCACCACAATTCTCCTTCTCAAAGTCGCCGCGGGCATTACTGTTGGTTCGTGCGTCCGGATTTGCGGTCTCGTCCTGATTCTTGATGATGTGTTTCAATGCCTGAAAAATGTCAGCCGGTTAAATATGACGCGCATGTTAATAAAAACGCCGCAAAGATGCAAGGGAAAGGTCGGTGTGAAAATCATGGGGGCTCTGCGTTGATCTATAGCCAAAGTTTTTCGCCCACCATCATCCTTCCATGATGCTCTGTTCGCCACTTTTCTGAAATTCCCATTTGATATTTAATCGTCGCTTTCGGTGAGACACCGAACACATTCACGATTTGTGCGCCAGTAAGCAAAATCAATGTCCTCACCTTAAACTTCGGCGGGGGTGCCAGCGCAATGAGATAACGAATCTGATTGACTTTGAGTTGCAGCTTGCGGTTCCATGTTTCGTTGATGACTTCATCAGAGCCGGGATGATAACGTCCGAAATCAACTGTCACGCTCCTGCCTGTGTGATGCTTGATCTCTAATGCTTGATGGCGGATAGCGGGAAAGATGTCGGCAATTGGTGAAAAGTGATAACCCAATCGTCGTGCCACTTCATAAATGAACCAAGACTCTTTGGCGCTGTCGTTCAAAATTTTCCTATTCTTGCCTCTGGGTGTATCAGTGCCAATCAAACCCTCTATAGAATCGGCGATTTCTTCGAGTGAATAAAACAAGTCGGGATCGGGATGGTCGTTGGCGAGAACGGTTGTGTCTTCGAGGTCTTTTTGATAGATGAGTTTCTTTTTGGTGAGTATTGATATCATATCTGCTTCCCCACAATGAGATAAATGGGGGCTTGGTCTTTTTTCTCATTGATCTCCGAAATAGTGAAATGAAGCTTCGGCGAGTGCAAATCCTTTTGTAGAGAGAGAACTATTGAGTTTCCAAGCAAGTCCATTGAGTATTCAGCGCCACGGACTAATGCCTGTTCCTGATCGGAGTATACAAAAGCCTTCACATTATTAATTGACGGTTCGAACTTTTCAAAATAAACGTCAAGTTCAAGTAACAGAGCACTAATAGCGCGGAGGCCCTTTATCGTTGAAACATGGATTAAACCGGCAGGAAAATCCAATCTAATCCTTTTACGCACCTTTGTCCCGTCGAAGGGAATATCATTGTGGAAAGTTGGATAATTTATTTTAAAGTATTGGTATAACCAATTAAGGGTTATGCTAGGACCCGATTTAAGAGTGAATAGTGGTGAATGAAAAATATCAGCCTCTAGACTTTGAGCAGCCTCTGGGATTAGTGGTATCGCTTGCCCTTCCTTTTCAGCATTGCCGCCTCCATAGACTTGAATCTCGAAATTCTGTAGGATACTTTTGACAAGGAAGTGTTGATAAACACTTATCTTTAGCCATCCCAAGATTTCATCTGCACCAATCTCCTCAATTCTTCGTAGTTCAATATTTGAGATTCGGGCGGTTTTTATCGCGGATTCTGAGAAGCTTGTTGAAGACACGGCTACTGTTGTTGCTGCGCCTAATTTTTCTCTCTTCTTCGCTAACTGCTCTATCCAGGTATCATCGGAAACTCTACGCCGTTTACGACATTCGATTGTGATCAAAATTGGAGTCGTGCCAATTTGATACCGAATAGAAGCGTCAACTTCTCTCATCCGGTTGGTGATCTTGTCGAGGACACGATCTGGTGATTTAACTAAAGCTCCACGAGGAACTAATGTTTTTTCGATTCTCGCAACAAGCTTTTCAAATGCGCGCCATTCCTTGGAAGAATTGGAAGTCTTGAGTTTCGATTTTTTCATCATGGTACGCTGATTCAAATGCAATACAGATCGCGATGAGTGCTTTGATGCAGAATTAACAGCCTAGCTCAAGTCTTCCACCTGAGCCAGGCTTTCAAATCTCACTTTTACATCATCCACCCAAACTCGCCCGCGTAAATTCCCGATTCATCTTCGCAATGAAATTCACGCTGATTTCCTTCGGGCACACGGCCTCGCATTCGTATTGATTTGTGCAGTTGCCGAAGCCTTCCTTGTCCATTTGCAGAACCATATTGCGCACGCGGCGCGCGCGCTCGGGCTGTCCTTGCGGCAGATGCGCGAGGTGCGAAACCTTGGCCGCCACGAAAAGCATGGCCGAGGCATTCTTGCAGGAAGCCACACATGCGCCGCAGCCGATGCACGCCGCTGCGTCCATCGCTGTTTCTGCCGCATCCTTCGGAATCGGCAGCGCATTGGCATCGGGCGCGCCGCCGGTATTGACGGAGATGAAGCCGCCGGCCGCCATGATGCGGTCAAAAGCGCTGCGATCCACCACCAAATCCTTGAGCACCGGAAACGGTTTGGCGCGCCAGGGTTCAACATAAATATGATCGCCATTCTTGAACTGGCGCATGTAGAGTTGGCAGGTCGTTTTGCCGCCGCCGGGTCCGTGCGCAATGCCGTTGATCATCAATGAACACGCGCCGCAAATGCCTTCACGGCAATCGTGATCGAACGCAATGGGATCCACGCCCTTCATGTTCAAATCTTGGTTGACGACATCCAGCATCTCGAGAAAGGACATGTCGGGACTGATTTCCGGCGTTTCGTAAACGGTCATTTTTCCGGAAACTTGAGCATTCGGTTGCCGCCAAACGTGCAATGTCACTTTCATTTGTAGCTCCTCTCCGCTAGCTGGACGTTTTCAAAGGTCAACGGTTCTTTGTGCATGATTGGCGCTTTGCCCTCGCCTTGATATTCCCAGGCGCTCACATAACAGTAGTTCGCGTCGTCGCGTTTGGCCTCGCCTTCGCTGGTTTGATATTCTTCACGAAAATGGCCGCCGCAGGATTCCTTGCGATCCAGGGCGTCGCGGCACATCAACTCGGCAAATTCGAAGAAATCTGCCACGCGTAAAGCCTTTTCCAATGCCATATTGAATTCTTCATTATTGCCCAGCACGTTGACATTTTGCCAATATGCAGCGCGCAAGGCGGGAATTTCCGTGAGATTCTTCTGCAGGCCCGCTTCGTTGCGCGCCATGCCGCAGCGTTCCCACATCATCGTGCCCAGCTCGCGATGGAAGGAATCCACTGTGCGTTTACCTTTGATGGACAACAATCGCTTGATGCGATCGGTGACTTCGCTCTCCGCCTGCTTGAAGGCCTCATGATCGGTGGAGGTGATCTTCTTCGGTTTCGCCGAGGCTAAATAATGCCCGATGGTATAGGGAATAATAAAATAGCCGTCCGCCAGGCCTTGCATCAATGCGCTTGCGCCCAAACGGTTTGCGCCGTGATCCGAGAAGTTCGCCTCGCCCAGCACAAACAAACCGGGAATGTTGCTCATCAAATTGTAATCGACCCATAACCCGCCCATGGTGTAATGTGGGGCGGGATAAATGCGCATCGGCACTTTGTAGGGATTCTCGTCGGTGATCTCCTCATACATGTCGAAGAGATTGCCGTAACGCTCGCGAATGACGTTCTCACCGAGACGGCGAATGGCATCCGAGAAATCGAGATACACACCGCGCTTGGTGTCGCCGATGCCGCGGCCCTCGTCGCAGACTTCCTTGGCCGCGCGCGAGGCAATATCCCGCGGCGCAAGATTGCCGAAACTGGGGTACTTGCGTTCGAGATAATAATCGCGCTCGCTTTCGGGAATGTCTTGCGGCGCGCGCGTATCGCCCTTTTTCTTCGGCACCCAAATGCGACCGTCGTTGCGCAAGGACTCCGACATGAGCGTCAGTTTGGATTGATAATCGCCGCTCACCGGAATGCAGGTGGGATGAATCTGGGTGTAGCAGGGATTCGCGAACGCGGCGCCGCGTTTGTACGCGCGCCAAATCGCGGTGGTGTTGCAGCCCATGGCGTTGGTCGAGAGGTAGAAGACGTTGCTATATCCTCCGGTTGCGAGTACCACCGCATCCGCCACGTGCCGTTCGATTTTACCATTCACTAAATTGCGGGTGATAATGCCGCGCGCCTGACCGTCGATCAGCACCAGATCGAGCATCTCCGTGCGCGTGAACATCTTCACCTTGCCCAAACCAATTTGGCGGCTCAACGCCGAATACGCGCCCAACAACAGTTGTTGCCCGGTTTGGCCGCGCGCATAAAACGTGCGTGACACCTGCGCGCCGCCGAAGGAACGATTGTCCAGCAAGCCGCCGTACTCCCGCGCGAACGGCACGCCTTGCGCCACACACTGATCGATGATATTCGTACTTAATTGCGCGAGACGATAAACATTTGCTTCCCGGGCGCGGAAATCGCCGCCCTTGATCGTGTCATAGAACAAACGAAAAACACTGTCACCGTCGTTTTGATAATTCTTTGCGGCGTTGATGCCGCCTTGCGCCGCAATGCTGTGCGCGCGCCGCGGGCTGTCTTGAAAACAGAAGCAGCTTACATTATAACCCAGCTCCGCCATTGAAGCAGCGGCCGACGCGCCCGCCAGCCCGGAGCCGACGATGATCACGTCAAATTTGCGCTTGTTGGCCGGGTTGATCAACTTCATTTCGAATTTATGCCTGTCCCACTTTTCCGCCAGCGGCCCGGCAGGAATGTTGGCATTGAGTTTCATGATCAATTTCCTCCTGCAAGTTTGATAATGCCGAGCAGCACGCCCAATGGCACTGAAACGAATCCCAAGCAAATCAACCATGCAACCACGGGCCCGAATCTCTTGATGAAATTGTTAAGACAGGGAGGATTCCAGCCGAGCGACTGAAAAAAGCTGGACGCGCCGTGGCTCAGGTGGGAGAAGAGCAGCACCATGGCGAGAATATAAAAGCCGGACACCAATGGATTCTGAAAACCATGCACCACCATATTGTAGATATCGTGACGGCCCTGGGCATCGTGCAAGGCGAAATCATCGGGATGCGTCACGCCCAGCGTGAAATGCAACAGATGATACACCAGAAAACCGAGAATGATCAAACCGCTGATGATCATTGTACGCGAAGCCAGCGAGGCTTGCACCGTATTCTTGAAAGCGTAGGCCAGCGGCCGCGCCGCGCGATTCTGCAACCACAGCCGGATCGACATGATCACATGGGCCAGCGCCACCGCGAGCAAACCGAACCGCACAACCCAGAGCAGCGGGCCAAACTTCCTCAGGGCGATGCCATAGTTGTTCATCGCATCCTGGCCGATAAACATTTGTAGGTTGCCGGCCATGTGAACCAGAATAAACAGCACCAGCGCGAGGCCGGTCAACGCCATCAAAATCTTACTGCCAATCGATGAGGTCAATACCGCAGGCTTTTCATTCATCCATTCCTCCTTCCCTTACGTTGCGAGCGAAAGCCTAAATTGCAGGTGAGCATAAAAAAGACACGCAGAAACATAAAACGCCTCGGCGAGAGTTGCAAGGGATTTTACAACCGCGTCAAATATGAAAATAAAGAATTGACGGCAAGGCGTAATGTGACTATATTCTGCATGAATAAACAAATGCACGATTGAGGATCTGATCGTGCCAGGCGTGGAAATATCGGTTTGAATCCGGTTGGCAGAAGAAAGCTATAAAATGCGCAAACCCGTGTCCACAATCTCTTTCACGAAGGGATTGTCTGTCGAAAAATCTTCCGGCCGGAAGGGGTGGGCTTCAATGCCGGAATCCACTTGCAGGATGTAAGGTATGAGCCGTTTGCTGTCTTCAAAGCTGTCGCCGCTGAAATCCGGTGAAACGATGGCCAGATCGATATCGCTCCAGGCATGTGTTGTCCCTCTGGCTGACGATCCGAAGAGATAAACGGCCTCCAAACGAAGGCTTGGGTTGGTCAATTGAATAAGACGTTGAATCTTATCCGTCATATTTGCTGCAACAGCCATTGCCGAAACTCCTTGATTCTATCAAAATAATTTTGTGCGAATGCGCGAGTGCATTTTTGATAAAACTCAAATTTATAATCGGGGTATCGCGCCTTGAGATTGAATTGATTGATTTCTGCCAATAACGCCTTTTGCTCGGTGGTGAAGTGCAATTTGGTTTTCTCGGCCAATTTGAGAAGGTTGTGAACCAAGGGCACTGGTGCGCCAGGGTTGTCTCGCACAAAAAATGCCTTGAGCACTTTTTCAATCACCAGATGCCCAAATGCCCAATAAAAAGGCACCAATCGTAGCGTTGATGCTCGAACAGAGTTTCTGCCGAGATGAGATCATGTTCAGCGCTAGTTAGCCAGTAATTGATGTGTTTGGCTGTAGCCATTTTTCGCTTTTATTTGAACAGACAGACAAAACTACTTAAAATAAAATCAACTTGCAAGCAGTTGGATTGTTTGGGCTTGATTTTCTATAGGTTTTTCTCAAACTGAAGTAACCACAAAGGATTCCATTTTTATGCCAAACCACGAGTCAACACCAGCAGTATCCCATTTTATCCGCGACATGATACTAGAACATAACCGCTCGGGCCGCTTTGGTGGGAAAGTCATCACGCGATTTCCGCCGGAGCCCAACGGCTATTTGCATATCGGCCATGCCAAAGCCATCAGCATTGATTTTAACATGGCGCAGGAATTCGGCGGCCGTTGCCACCTCCGTTTCGATGACACCAACCCCACCAAGGAAGAGCAGGAATACGTCGATTCCATCATGGCCGACATTCGCTGGCTCGGCTATGATTGGGGCGAGCATCTTTACTTTGCCTCGGATTATTTCGAGCAGCTTTATGAATTCGCGGTGCAGCTTATCAAAGCCGGCAAAGCGTATGTCGATGATCTCAGCGCGGATGAAATTCGCGACTATCGCGGCACGTTGACCGAGCCCGGCAAGCCCAGCCCGTATCGCGAGCGGACGGTGGCGGAAAATTTGGATTTATTCGAGCGCATGCGCCGTGGCGAGTTTGCCGATGGCGCCAAGGTGCTGCGCGCGAAAATCGACATGGCCTCGCCCAATCTCAACCTGCGTGATCCGGTGATGTATCGCATTCGCAAGGCCAGCCACCATCGCACCGGCGACAAATGGTGCATCTATCCCATGTATGATTGGGCGCACGGCCAGTCGGATTCCATCGAGGGCATCACGCATTCGCTATGCTCGCTGGAATATGAAGATCATCGCCCGCTTTATGATTGGTTTCTCGATGCGCTCGGCATTCATCATCCGCAGCAGATCGAATTTGCCCGGCTAAATCTCGGTTATACCATCATGAGCAAGCGCAAACTCTTGCAGCTTGTCGAACAGAAACATGTTGCGGGCTGGGATGATCCCCGTATGCCTACGCTCGCGGGCATGCGCCGGCGCGGTTATCCGCCGGAAGCGATTCGTGATTTTTGCGATCGCATCGGCGTGGCCAAGAGTTTCAGCACGGTTGACATTGCCTTGCTCGAAGCTTGCGTGCGCGAATATCTCAACCGGCACGCGCCGCGCGTCATGGCGGTTTTGCAGCCGTTGCGCGTGGTGATAACAAATTATCCCGAAAATCAGATCGAAGAATTGGACGCGGTTAATAATCCCGAAGACCCGGCTGCGGGCACGCGCAAGGTTCCGTTCGGCCGCGTGCTTTATATCGAGCGCGAGGATTTTCGTGAAGACCCGCCAAAGAAATTTTTCCGTCTCGCGCCGGGCCGCGAAGTGCGGCTGCGTTATGCTTATTTCATCACCTGCACCAATGTCGTGAAGGACGAGAAAACCGGCGAAATTATCGAGCTGCATTGCACCTATGATCCGGCAACGCGCGGCGGCGATTCGCCCGATGGCCGCAAAGTCAAAGGCACGATTCATTGGGTGGCGGCAGCCAGCGCTGTAAAAGCCGAGGTGAGATTGTACGATCGGCTGTTTGTCAAAGAAAATCCCGAAGACAACAAAGACGGTAGTGATTTCATCGCGCAGCTCAATCCGAATTCTTTGGAAACGTTGCGGGATTGTTATCTCGAACCGAGCTTGGCGCATGCCGTGCCCGGTAGCCGTTATCAATTCGAGCGCCTGGGTTATTTTTGTGCTGATGCGGTTGACTCAAAACCTGGCAAACCGGTTTTTAATCGCATTGTCTCATTGAAGGACTCGTGGGCGAAGATTGAGAAGGGGGAAGCGAAGTAGCAAAAGGGATTGTCTCAACTGATAAAAGCTGCCAACGGATTTCGTTATGAAAATTCTCATCTGTTGGCAGCGGTTATCCGTTGGGGTTTCGCTTTTTTGATTTATTCAAAAGATGCTCACTTGGCTGGAGCTTCTCGATGTCACCAACAAAAACTTTCTGTCTCGGTCTCATCTTATCTCTTTCGAACATCTCCCTCGCCCAAGAAGGCTTTTCCCTCTTCACCAAAGATTTCACGCCGGCAGAGTTTGCGCAGCGCCGCAATGCGGTTTATGATGCCATCGGCAAAGATGCGCTTGCCGTGGTCCAGGGCGCGCCTAGTCCGGCAGGCTACGTGCGCTTCCGGCAATCAAATGAGTTTTATTATCTCTGCGGCATCGAGTCGCCGCATGCTTATTTGCTGCTCGACGGCGGCCGGCGCCGCGCTTCGCTGTATTTGCCGCATCGCAATGTTGGACGAGAACGCAGTGAAGGCAAGCTTTTGTCAGCCGAAGACGATTCGCTTATTATACAACTCAGTGGCCTGGAAGCCGTCTATCCCGTGGAGTTGCTCGGCGAGCATCTCGCGCGTTATGCCCGCAACGTCAATCTGCAAAAGCTGTTCACGCCTTTCAGTCCGGCGGAAGGTTATGCTATGAGCCGTGACCTGGCTCTGCGTTTTATCAGTGATGTTGCCAACGATCAGTGGGATGGCAGACCGGGCCGCGAAAGTTATTTCATTGATCTCTTGCGACGACGTTTTCCAAATTTTGACATTCAAAACCTCACGCCGATTCTCGACGAGCTTCGCCTCATCAAAAGTCCGGCAGAGATCGCCATGATCAACAAAGCCACGCGCTTGTCGGGACTTGCGCTGATCGAGGCGATGCGCTCGACGCAGCCGGGACAATTCGAGCACGAGTTGGATGGCTTGGCCAAGTTTATTTACTTTCGCAACGGCGCGCAGGGCGAGGCGTATTATTCGCTCATCGCGAGCGCCTCGAATGCGTGGTATCCGCATTACAATGCCGGCAAGCGCCAAATGAAAGACGGCGATTTTTTGTTGATGGATTTTGCGCCGGATTTCGGATACTACATGAGCGACGTCACGCGCATGTGGCCGGTGAACGGTAAGTTCAACGCGTGGCAACGCGAGCTGTATGATTTTTATCTCGGCTGCTACGAGGCGATTCTCAAAACCATTCGCGTGGGCGTAAGTGCGGCCGCGATCAAGCAGGAAGCGGTTAAAATCATGGATGATTTGCTGGCGAAAGCGAAATTTTCCAAACCGCATCATCAAACGGCGGCGCGCAATTTTGTGGAGTCTTATCGCAGCGGGGCAAGCAATCCCGATACCTATCTCGGCCATTGGGTGGGCATGGCCACGCACGATGTTGGAACGTACACCGGCCCGCTCAAACCGGGCATGGTTTTTACCATCGAACCGGCGCTGCGCGTGCCGGAGGAAAAGATTTACATTCGCCTGGAAGATGTCATCGTGATCACGCCGACGGGCGCGGACATTCTCTCGGATTTTGTGCCGCGCGATCGTGCGCGCATTGAAAAAATCATGGCAGAGAAAGGAATTTTGGAAACGTATCCCGCGGCAGAGTCGATCAAATGATAAAGACTTGAGCTACTCCGCGATGACGATTGCTCTGCGCGGTTTTTAATGAAAGTTGTTGAACACAAATGATTGAAATAGCAGCGCATGCATTGGCAGCGTTGCAGTGCCTTAATTTTGCCTCATCTCTATTTCTCCCTAACATTTTGATGGCTTGATTTTTTAGTCGTACTGCATTTTCCCGTTCTATCATGGATGCGTCGTCATGCGAACGAAACGGCTTGGTTTTTTTATTCGGTTTTTATTTCCGGCAATCATCGCCCGGATGTTGCTGACGCCAACTTTGCTCGCGCAGACTTTTAGCGAGCGCCCGCTCAAATTCGAGCATCTCACCGTGGCGCACGGGCTTTCGCAAAGCTCGGTGCATTGCATGCTACAAGACCGCCGGGGCTTTATGTGGTTTGGCACCGGCGACGGCTTGAATAGATTCGATGGCTACAACTTTGTGGCATATAAAAATGAAGCCGCGGATTCCACCTCAATTTCGTCAGATTGGATTTTGTCAATTTATGAAGATCGCGCGGGCACACTCTGGGTTGGAACCTTCAGCGGCGGCCTCAATCGGTTTGATCCCGCAACCGAACAATTTACCCGCTTTGTTCACGACCCCGGAAATCCTCACAGTTTAAGCGAAAACAAAGTTAACACCATCCACGAAGATCACACCGGCGCCTTGTGGATAGGCACCGAGCATGGGCTTAATCAGTTTGATCACGTCACGAACACGTTTACTCGTTTCCTGCCGGACCCACAAACTCCCCACAGCCTGGGCCATCCCACGGTCTGCGCCCTCTATGAAGATCGCTCGCGTACAATCTGGATTGGCACGGAAGGCGGAGGATTGCATCGCCTTGATCCTGCTACGAAACAATTTACCCGCTTTGTCCACGACCCCAATGATGCTCACAGTTTGAGCGACAATATCGTGCGCGCCATTTACGAAGATCGCGCCGGCAGGTTGTGGATTGGCACGGGCCGGGGCGGACTCAATCAATTTGATCGCAGCACGCAAAAATTCACACGCTATGCTTTTGATCCGAATCCCGATCTTTCTTCATTTTTTCAAGGGCAATCGGGATATGAACTGAGTCATCCCGAAGTGCGATCTATTTGTGAAGATCGCTTTGGAACTTTCTGGCTGGGCACGCTGGGCGGCGGGCTGAATCGGTTTGATCCCGCCACCGGGCGATTCACGTATTATGTCGAAAATCCCAATCCTGCGTCTCGTACAGAAGGCAGCGCAAAACAGAGCCTGAGCAATAACCGCGTTTTTTCCGTGCGTAGCGACCGTGCGGGCGCCCTGTGGATTGGCACGGACAATGGATTGAATAAATTGGATCCCGGTCGAGCGCCGTTTACGGCGTTAGTCAACGAGCTTGAGAATTCTCAAAATTCTTCTCATAATATTATTTGGGCCATTTGCAAAGATCGCCGTGGGGCCCTTTGGATTGGAACGGAAAACGGCTTCTTCCGCAGAACACGGGACGAACGCGGGCAAGAGCAGGCTGTTTATTTCAGCAACTTCTCGAAGAAGCATTATGAGAACAAGGTCAATGTGATTTACGAAGACCGCCGCGGCATGCTTTGGGTCGGAACGGATTACGTGCTCAAACAATTCGACCCCGACGAACTGATAAGAACAAGCAACGGGCGCTTTGGGGTGATCCGCTGGGAAGATGATCCGCAAAATCCCAGCGTGCTGAGCCGAATGCAAATCTTTTCCATCTGCGAAGATTCCACGGGCGCTAACACTCTTTGGGTTGGAACGAGCGGCGGGCTCGTGCGGCTGCGACGGAACGACGACGGCCAATATCATCGCACGGCGTACAAACAGGACCCGAATGATCCTAATGGACTTGGCAGCAACAACCTCCGCCCGCTTTTTGTTGATCATTCCGGCGTGCTGTGGGTTGGGACCTGGCACGACGGACTTCAGCAGTTTGATGCAGCCTCGGGCCGCTTCAAACGCTTTGCTCACGACCAGAAGAATCCTCACAGCTTGATCAACAATGTCATTCGCTCCCTCCATGAAGATCGCGCCGGCAGGTTGTGGATTGGAACGGACGGCGGGCTGGACTCGTTCGACCGGCACACGGAACAGTTCCAACATTATACCGAGAAAGACGGCCTGCCCAACAGTGCGATATGGGGCATTTTGGAAGATGATCACGGCCGTTTGTGGTTGAGCACCAATAACGGCATCGCTTGTTTCACGTCGACAGCTTCCGCGTTCAAAAACTATACGGTCGAGGATGGTTTATCGCACCAGGAATTCAATCGCGGGGCGTGGTTTAAAAGCCGCGACGGTGAGATGTTTTTCGGCGGCATGAACGGCGTGACCGCGTTTCATCCCGACAGTATCAAAGACAATCCTTTCATACCGCCGGTGGTGATTACGGCTTTTAAGCGCTATAATACCGATGACGCCGAGGGCGTGGCGATTGTCGAAAAAGGCATTTTCGCCCGGCGGGAGATCAATCTCTCTTACAAAGACAATATCATTTCCTTTGAATTTGCCGCCTTGAATTTCCGGAATCCGGAAAAGAATCAATATGCTTATAAACTGGAAGGCTATCGCGAGCAGTGGATTCAACTGGGCACGAATCGCGAGGCCACCTTTACCAACCTCGATCCGGGTGGATACGTTCTGCACGTGAAAGGCTCGAATAACGACGGCGTTTGGAATGAAGCAGGCACGTCACTCAAAATCATCGTCACCCCGCCGTGGTGGAAAACGCTCTGGTTTCGGATTTTGAGTGTGGTCACGCTTATCGGGCTCGTCCTCTCGGCGCATCGCCTGAGAATAGCGGATATTAAAGCGAGAAACAAAGCGCTGGAGAAAGAAATTATCAAGCGCCAGCAGGCCGAGGAAGCGCTGCGGCAAGCGTTCATGGAAATCTCGCAGTTGAAAGAACAATTGCAGGCGGAGAACATTTATCTTCAGCAGGAGATCAAGCTGGAGCACAATTATGACGAGATTATCGGCGAAAGTGAGGCGCTGAAATACGTGCTCCACAAAGTCGAGCAAGTCGCGTCCGGCGACACCACCGTGCTTTTGCTCGGCGAGACTGGCGTGGGCAAAGAGTTGTTTGCGCGCGCCATTCACCATCTTAGCCCGTATCGCGAGCGCCCGTTGGTGAAGTTGAATTGCGCCGCGCTGCCCTCCCACTTGATCGAAAGCGAGTTGTTCGGCCATGAGAAGGGCGCGTTTACCGGCGCCGTCGAAAAACAGCTCGGCCGCTTTGAGTTAGCGGACGGCACGACGATTTTTTTGGACGAAATTGGCGAGCTGCCGCTGGAGCTGCAACCCAAGCTGTTGCGCGTGCTGCAAGATGGTGAATTCGAGCGTCTGGGCAATCCCAAAACCCTCAAAGTCAAAACGCGCGTCATCGCCGCGACCAATCGCGATTTGGACGAAGAAATCCGCCAGGGCCGTTTTCGCAAGGACCTTTTTTACCGCCTGAGCGTTTATCCCATCACCGTGCCCGCCCTGCGCAAGCGCCAGCAAGACATTCCCCTGCTCGTCGGGGCGTTCGTGCAAAGATTCAGCAAGAAACTGGGAAAATCCATTGACGCGATACCGCAGAAAACCATGCAAGCTTTGCAGCAATATGCCTGGCCCGGCAACGTCAGGGAGCTGCAGAACGTCATTGAGCGGGCGGTGGTCACGACGGTCGACAACACGCTGCGCATTGAGCTACCGGCGCTGTCCAATGCAACGGCCACCGGCGCCAAAACGCTCGAAGATATCGAGCGCGAGCACATTCTCAAAACGCTGGAAGCGACGCAGTGGAAAATCGAGGGGGCCGAGGGCGCGGCGGCGAGGTTGGGTCTCAATCCCAGCACTTTGCGCAGCCGCATGAACAAGCTCGGCATTCGGCGGGTGTGAGTCTCAAAACCAAGATGGCGTGTAGATAATGACTTTGCCTTTTTGCCCACGATATTTCGCGGCTTCCGTGATATGTCGCGGGTGTACGTGGTATTGATCTTTCTTTTCTTAGTACTGCAGTTAGTCTCCCCTGCCTAATAAACAATATCTTATCTGCCTCACCCACCATACCGCTTAACGCGGCATAAGGTTTGGCTACTTCGGCGTGTCTTGTTATAACCATTTGAGCACGCACCAGCCATGACCATCCTCAAATTAACTGTTTTTATCAAACCGCAGAAGCGAACGGAGTTTTTGCAGGCGATGCAGTCGCTCATCCTGGCCGCGCCGCCGGAATTGGGCTGCCTGGAGCGCGCCGTTTACCAACGCATTGATGACGAAAATGCCTATTGCTGCGTGCAAATTTGGGAATCCCAGGAAAAAATGGCCGCGCACGTTAATACCGACCGTTTCAAGGCCTTGCTGGGCGCGATACAAGTTTTGGGTGAAAAGAACGAGTTGAGCCAGAGTGTTTTATATCCTCTCAAAGCAAAAGCTGAGATCCGACCATGAAGTTCTGCCAATGCCCGAGCAAACCTTTCTCAAAAAAATTCTGGCGGTGATCGAAAAGCGTCTCAGCGACGAGCGCTTTAAGGTGGTGGAATTGAGCCGCGAGGTCGGGATCAGCCGTTCGCAACTCCACCGCAAGCTGCGCGCGTTGCAGCAACCCTCCGCGAGTGCGTTGCTTCGTGCCGCACGCTTGCGCCGGGCGCAGGCGTTGCTCAAACAGACAGTTCTCTCCGTCACCGAGGTGGCTTATCGGGTTGGTTTTCGCAGCACGGCGTATTTTGCCCAGTGTTTCCATGAAGATTTTGGCATGACGCCCACGCAATTTCGGAAGAAGTCGTGAAGACACTGTGAAGTCAAGGCTGCGCAAATGCGTACATGACGTTATGCCAGCCACTTTTTCAATAAACAATGAACCCTTAACCATGAAGAAGGAGGCAACACGGTGAATGTGAAAAAGCAACCCCCCCGTCAATCGGTCAACCTGCGCAAAGGGTCTTTATGGGCCGCTCTGCTCTGCTGTCTTCTCGGCGGCGGATTGGCCTTGTACGCCACGAACGTGACGCTCACCGCCGCCCAATCCGGAACAGTCAACGCCGGCGGGTGCTCGTTCAACAATTGGATTTCCTGCAACTCGGCGCTCACCAGTGGCTACGCCACCTTGCTCGGCATGCCCTCGGGCTGGTGGGGCTTTTTGCTCTATCTCGGCATGGCTCTGGCGGTGATCTTTGCGGCGTTGAGCAAAGATAAAGACCGCGCCAGTTCCACGACTGCGGCGGCATTGGTCTTCAGCCTGGGCGCGGTGCTCTTTTCATTTTATAAAGCCTATCATCTCGTGCTCCTGAAGGCGGTGTGCCCGGTGTGCATTGGCATGTACGCCATCAATTTGGCCATCGTCGCTTTGCTGGTGCGGGCGCTCCAGCTTACGGATAACGAAGTGTGGCGCTTCCTGGCGCAATACTTCAAGAGCGTGTTGGGCCGGCCTGCGGGGTTGGGATTTTCTCCTCAGCCCGTGCTCTTCAGCGCGCTGGCGGTTTCACTGTTCAGTGTGGGCTATCTCGGGTTGGAGAAATATGAACACGGCCAGCAGAAAAGCGCCTCCATCAAAGACAACCTGGCCGCGCACTTTGCGCAGAAACCCGTCGCAATGGACGTTGACAGCTCGGCAGCCGCGTGGGGCAACCGCAACAGCAAAATCACCATCGTCGAGTTCAGCGACTTCGAGTGTCCGGCTTGCGGCGCGGCGGCCACACGTTTCGGCGACATTATCAAACAGTATGAAAAAGACGTGCAACTCTACTTCCTGAATTATCCCCTCGACAAAGCCATCAATCCCAACGTGCTGCGTGATTTTCATCGCAACGCCGGACTGGCGGCGCGGGCCGGGGTCTGCGCGCAGCAACGCGGCGATTTTTGGAGTTTTCACGACGATCTGTTCCGCCAGCAAAAGCAGTTGAACCGCAAGCTGGTGCTCGACCTGGCGCAGCAGCGCGGCTGGGATGCCGCAGAATTCGAAGCCTGCATGAACGACGCAGCGACCATCCAACAAGTACGCGAAGAAATCGCCGACGGCGCGATCGCCGGGGTGAAAGGCACGCCGACGTTTTTCATCAACGGCAGAATGGTAAAAAGCTGGGGCGATGCGGATTTGATTCGCGGCATCATCCGCGAGGAGCGCGCGCGCGCTCTTAAACTGAATGGCGCTACCGGTCTGGTCACGCAAGCAAAGTTCTAAGCAGTAAAATTGTTAATCGCTAATTCTCAATTGTCAATTAACAATTAGCAATTGGCCATTTGCTTTGCGCTTTGAAAGGAGGTGGTGTTCCTTGCTTGTGCTGAAAGGCTTTGAAGTCTGTTTTTTACGGATCACGCATTACGTTTTACGTAACTCGTAAAGAGTAAATCGTAACCCCTCAAACTTAATCGAAGGAGAAGCTTTTATGCGTATTCTGTATTTCTTAAGCGCGCTCGTGCTCGCGGTCGTGCTGATCGTCGGCTGTACCGGCGACCCCAAAGGCGTCGTCGACCCGGTTCAGAAAACGGGCCTGGTACCACCGCCTCCCGAAGAGCCTGATCTCGACGAGTGCGAAAGCAATCCTTGCGGCAGCGGATCTGAATGTGTAGATCTGCTACATGGCTACCAGTGTGAAGACTCCGACACGGGAGACATTATCGTCCATCAGTGCAATCCCGGCTGGACCGGCACGTATTGCCACATTCCAGAAGCCACCGATCCCTGCAATCCCAACCCATGCCAATATGGTGGCCAATGTGCAGACAATGGCGATGGAAGCTACACCTGCACGTGCGCGCCCGGGTTTACCGGCGATAATTGTGAATATGACATCGACGAGTGCTCGGCTAACCCGTGCGTCCATGGTGACTGTGAGGATAGGGTAAATGCTTACTTCTGCTATTGCGAGCCTGGCTGGACCGGCACGAATTGCGACGTTCAGGAAGTCACGGACGCCGATGGCGACGGCGTAGACGATAACGCCGACCAGTGCGCCGGAACAGTCTCCGGCGACGTGGTGGATGCGACCGGTTGCTCCATCGCACAGTATTGCCCGTGTGATAACGGCTGGAAGAACCACGGCGCGTACGTGAGCTGCGTGGCGCACTCCGCGAATGATTTTGTGGGTGCGGGTCTCATCACCGAGACCGAGAAGGGCGACATTGTGTCCGAAGCCGCACAATCGGATTGTGGAAAGAAGAAGGGCGGCACGACCCGTTAACAGGTAAGAGCCGTTTTGAGCCAATGACAGAAAGATGTGAGATAGAAAAATAGTGTCTGGTGTCATGCCGGTAAGTTGATAAAAGCCGGCCCCAATCATTTTTCTGCCCTCCATCTTTCTGTCATCGAATTGTTTTTGCAGGATGAATTTGCCTCATGAAACCTCACAAAACGCTGTTGCGGTTTGCGCTTCTGATCACGGTGGTGGCAATGGCGCGGTCTGCGAGCACTGCCAATGCCCAACCGCAAAGTGACGCGCAAATTGTCTTTCTGCATTTGCGCATGAAGAACGACTCCCTCACGCTGGTAAAATCCGCTTTGCGGCCGGGCCGCGTCAAGCAAAGGCGCCTGGTTGAAAAGCCCGGCGGCATTTATTATGAAGTCATTTCCTCCTCCGGAAAATCGCTCTGGCAGGGCGCGACCGGTGATCCGT
>SZPB01000021.1 GCA_030263535.1 Cytophagia bacterium CHB2 | reverse complement strand
GGAAACTCTGGCGGAGGAAATAAAGCTGTTGGGCAATGCTGAGCATCGCGCCGAGTTGGCAGCGAGAATCGCCCATGTTTTAGAAGAGAGTGAGACTGCGGCGCAACTGCAACTGCGCACCGCTGGTGAAGCATTAAGCGAGTTGGTTGAAATCGATGCGAGTTTGCAGACGCTGTTCAATGATTTCAAAGCCGCGGAGATTGCCGTACGCGAGACGGTAAAAGAGATGCAGGGGTATCAAGCGCGCATCGAATTTGACGCGAATCGCCTCGAACAAGCGCGGCAACGCCTGGCCGATTTGCAAAAACTCAAACGCAAATACGGTGGCTCCATGGCCGAAGTGTTGAAACACTTTGAGCGCCTGGAAAAATCTCGCGCGGAATTTGAAAATTTTGACACAACGCTGGCGGACTTGGCGCAGCGCCTGCAAGCCGCTGAGCAAACCTGCGCAAAGCTTTGTCTGCAACTTTCCAAGAAAAGGAGGGAGGCAGCCAAGCAATTGCAAACCGCGGTGCCGGAAGTTCTGGCCGAGTTGGGCTTGCCCTCTGCGACATTCGAAGTCCGGCTCTCCGTGCAGTCGCAGGCAGACGGCTTTGTCGAAGTCAAGCAGCAAAAGGTCAAAGCCACGCGTGAGGGCATAGACAATGTCGAATTCTTTATATCGGCAAATCGCGGCCAGGAAGCTGCGCCGCTGGTCAAGGTTGCCTCCGGCGGCGAAATCTCGCGCATCATGCTGGCGTTGAAATCGATTTTGGCGGAACGCGATGAAATTCCGGTTTTGATCTTTGATGAAATCGACAGCGGCGTCTCGGGGCGGGTGGCGCATGCCGTGGGAAAACGTTTGCAAAAACTGGCAAATTCGCATCAGATCCTTTGCATTACGCATTTGCCCCAAATTGCAAGTATGGGCATTAGTCATTTTCTCGTCGAAAAGAAAATGAGCGGCGAGCGCACCCAAACGAGTGTGCGGCGCCTGGCCGCGAAAGAGAGGGTTAAGGCCATTGCCAGCCTGCTGGGCGGCGAGAAAATTTCAGAAACGCATTTAAAAAGCGCGCAAGAGTTGCTGGCAGAGGCAGGGAATGCGGCGGGGTAGTTGTTGACGAATTAGAAATAAATAACTTCGCATATCTCAAACCGCGAATGAACGCTAATAAACGCGAATTAGAAATAGGTTAGCGTACATTCGCGTTAATTAGCGGTTACAGGAAATGGGTATGTTATTTAAATGGTGTTCCTTAGTATTTATGTCTCGTGACTGACGTTACAACAGGACGTTTTTTGAGGATCGGGCGCCACCTCTTTGACTTTACAACTTGATCTTAGGAGCAAACATCATGACGCAGACACAGCGGATTTTAGGCACGTCGCTTTTTTCATTACTCTTGGTCGTCGTCGGCCTCTTCGTGGTATGCAGCGGACGAGTGCAGAACGTCGGCTTTGAAGACGAATTTGGCGACAATACCGAAATGCCTGCCGGGCAGGACACATTCGGACCGGAAGGCGAAGTCACAGGCTCGGGCGCGTTCAGTGACAGCGACGTTCTCAGCCGGTTGGATATGTTGGAGAACGAAAGCGAGGCCGCCCCGGCTGACGATGACATGTCCAGCGGCATGTTTACGGATATGCCGGAATCGAATACCGGCGGCAACCAGGCGGAGAGTTTCCTGACGCCCGAGTTGTTCAACAGCATGCGTGCGCAAGTCGAAGAGCTTTCCACGATTTCATCCAGCAAAGATCGCGCGATTGACAGCTTGCGCAACGAGCTTAAGAATGTCAACTATCAGATCGCGGCGTTGGAAACGGCCTCGCAGACGCAGCAGATCGCCAGCGCACAGCCCGCCTTGCCCGCGAAGATCGTCGATGATTCCAAAGTTTATAATACCGAATATGGCGCCTACTATCAGGATGCTTTGGATGATTATTACGTGCGCAACTACGGCCGTTCCATTCGCAAATTTCGTGAGTTGCTGGCGCGCGGCGGCAGCTCGCAACTGATTGACAACTGCCAATATTGGATCGGCGAAGCTTACTTCGCGCAAGGCAATTACTATCAAGCCATCGCCGAGTTCCAGAAAGTGCTGGCCCTGGGCGGCAACAACAAATCCAACGACGCGCAATTGATGATCGGCATCGCCTACATGAAAGCCGGCGAAACCGAACTGGCGCGCTCGGAGCTGAATGCGTTGATGACTTTTGCCAGCAACTCCAACTCAGCCAAGAAAGCGGTAAAGTATCTGAAGCAACTTGGCGCTTGAGTTTAACTGACTTTGACAAAGAAAAGCCAGGGCATTGTGCTCTGGCTTTTTTTGTTTGCCGCAATAAAAGAAACTGATTTGGCTCGAAATCCTGTTGCAATTGCCCCATTAGTTTTCTACTTTCGCCGTCGGTTTGATCAAACTTCTCAATCTCATCATTTACACCTCTGCAATCATGTCTGGATTCGTTCATCTCCACAATCATTCGCATTACAGCTTGCTCGATGGCGCGTGCCGCATCAAAGATTTGGTGAATGCGGCCAAGCGTTATCACATGCCGGCATTGGCTCTCACCGATCATGGCAACATGTGCGGGGCTGTGGAATTCTACAAAGCCTGCAAAAAGGCCGATATCAAGCCGGTGATCGGCGTCGAAGCTTACATCGCGCCGCGCAGCCGCAAAGAAAAGGTTGCGCAAAAAGGGGGCATGGCCGACACATCCTTCCATCTCGTTCTGCTCGCCAAAAATTTTCAGGGCTATCAAAACATCATGCGTTTGGTTTCGATCGGATATCTCGAAGGCTTTTACTATCGACCGCGCATCGATCGTGAAGTCCTGCAAAAATATCACGAAGGCATTATCGTGCTCTCTGCCTGCTTGAAAGGGGAGGTGGCGCAAGCTTTGCTTTCGAATAATTATGAAGGCGCCAAACAAATTGCATTGGACTATCGCGAGCTGTTCGGCGACGATTATTATCTCGAAATCCACAAACACGGCATTCCCGAAGAAGATGAGGTGCGCGAGAAAGTCACTGAGTTGAGCCGCGAGTTGAGCATTCCGCTGGTGATCACCAATGACACGCATTACCTCAAGCGCGAGCATTCGCAGCCGCATGACGTGCTGATTTGCCTGCAAACCGGCAAGGATCGCGACGATCCCAATCGCTTGCGCTACACTACCGACGAGATCTATTTCAAATCCCCTGACGAGATGAAAGCCACGTTTCCCCATCAAGAGGAAGCGCTGAACATCACGGAAGAAATCGCCAAGAAATGCGATCTCAAGCTGGATTTTGATAAGGTGCATTTGCCTTCATTCGCCTTGCCGGAAGAGCATAAACAAAAATCGCTTGATGAATATCTTGAGATGCTCGCCTACGAAGGCTTGCGCCAGCGCTATAAAGAGATAACACCAGAACTGGAAGCGCGCTTGAGGCACGAGCTGGCCGTGATCAAACAAACACGCTACGCCGGCTATTTTCTCATCGTGCAAGATTTCACGCGTGTCGCGCGCGCCAAGGGCATTCCGGTTGGACCCGGGCGCGGCTCAGCGGCCGGCAGTTTGGTGAGTTATTGCATCGGCATCACCAACATCGATCCAATCAAATACAATTTGATCTTTGAGCGCTTTTTGAATCCCGAGCGCGTGACGATGCCCGACATCGACATTGATTTTTGTTATGAACGCCGCGAGGAGATGATCGCGTACGTGCGCGAAAAATACGGCGAAGCAAACGTCACACAAATCATCACGTTCGGCACCATGGCGGCGCGCGCCGTGATTCGCGACGTGGGCCGCGTGATGAAGATGCGCTATAGCGACGTCGATAGAATCGCCAAAATGATTCCTGCGACCATCGGCATCACGCTTGACAAGGCGCTGGAGAGCGTCAACGAGCTGCGTGATCTCATCGAAGGCGATCAAACCAACAAGCAGCTTGTCGATTACGCCAAAGTGCTGGAAGGATTGGCGCGGCATGCTTCGACGCATGCGGCGGGCGTCGTCATCACGCCCGACGAGTTGACGAATTACACGCCGCTGTACAAATCGAACACCGGCGACATCACCACGCAGTATGATATGAAGGCGCTCGAGACCATCGGCGTTTTGAAGATGGATTTTCTCGGCCTGCGCACGCTGACGGTGATCGACAAAACCTTAAAGATGCTCCAGCAGCGCGGTATCGATCTTGATATCGACAACCTCCCGCTGGACGATGCTGCGACATACGCCATTTTCGGCAACGGCGAAACCATCAGTTTGTTCCAATTCGAAAGCTCGGGCATGCGCGAATATCTCAAAAAGCTCAAGCCGCAATGCCTGGACGATCTCATCGCCATGAACTCGCTGTATCGTCCGGGGCCGATGGACATGATCGATGATTTCATCGCACGCAAACAGGGCACGAAGCCGATCGAATATTTGCATCCGTTGCTCGAGCCGGTTTTGAAAGAAACGTATGGCATCATCGTTTATCAGGAGCAGGTGATGCGCATTGCCAGCGATCTCGCCGGGTTCACGCTGGGCGGCGCGGATTTGTTGCGCCGCGCGATGGGGAAGAAGATCGTAGAGCTGATGCAGCAGCAGCGCAAATTATTCGTCGAGGGTGCAGCCGCACGCGGCATTTCCGAGAAGATTGCCAATCAAATTTTTGATTTGATGGATAAATTTGCCGGCTACGGTTTCAACAAGTCACATGCCGCGGGTTACTCGCTGGTGGCGTATCAAACCGCTTATCTCACAGCGCATTACCCGGCCGAATACATGGCGGCGACGTTGACCAGCGAAATGAGCAATACCTCGCGCATCGTGACGTTGATCGATGAATGCCGGCGCATGGGCGTGACGGTTTTGCCGCCGGATGTCAATGAGAGTCTGGCCGAGTTCGTCGTGGTCGATCAGAAAATCCGTTACGGTCTGGGCGCGGTGAAAAACGTCGGCCTGGGCGCGATTGAAAGCATAATTGCGGCTCGGCAAAAGGGAGGGAGGTTCACTTCGATTTTTGATTTTTGCAGCCGCGTCGATTTGCGCGTGGTAAACAAGAAAGTTTTGGAAAGCCTGGTGCAAGCCGGCGCGTTCGACACGATTTCTCCGAACCGCAATCAACTCTTGCTCGGGCTGGATGCGGCGACGTCCTTTGCGCAGCGTGAGCAAGATGACCGGTTTCGCGGCCAGGTTTCCATATTCGACGACGCGCCCGCTGAAATGGAAATGTCGCCCTCTCTGCCGGAAGTTCCGGATTGGCCGCCGGACGAACGCTTGAAGCGCGAGAAGGAATTTCTCGGGCTTTATCTCTCCGGCCATCCGCTCGACCGTTTCGCGGTGGAAGTGAATCTATTTTCAAAGCAGCGTTTGCAGGATTTGGAAGGCATGCGCGACGGCGTGCAAGTCATGGTGTGCGGCATGGTCACCAATGTGAAAACGATTCTGGATCGCAAAGGCAATCAAATGGCCTTTGTGACTCTGGAAGATTACGCCGGCAGCACCGAGGCCATCGTCTTCAGTGATGCGCTGAGCTTGCATCGCGATTTATTGCAAGTTGACAACGCCGTGGTGATTGTCGGCCGCACCTCGAGCCGCGATGAAGAAGAGCCCGCCAAGATCATGGTTGAAAAAGTTTTGAGCATCGACGAGGCGTGGCAAACCATTCCCAAAAAAGTTTTGCTCGACATGCCAATCGACAAATTAAATGACATGCTGGTGCAGCGGCTGTCGCAAACCTTGCGCATTCATCAAGGCGTTTGCAGCCTTTATTTTCGCGTGAGCGGGAAGGATTTGCCCATTTATGATTTTCAATCGCGCAGCTTGAAAGTGCGGCCGAATGCGGAATTCGTGAAGTTTGTGCGTGAAAATATTGGACCGGAGGCGGTCAAGTTTGAGATTGCGGTTCCGAGTGAAAACACGCAAAACCCGCGCAAGCGCGCGGCGATGGGCTAGTGTTTTGGCCAGGGTTATTTTGCGCGTGTCATGGATGCCGGCGCCGTGATCGCGCAGCCGAGAGGGTGGAGGAGTCGATGAACAAACGTGAACGAGCAAGGACTTGCAGACATGACGATTCTATCCATCTCTCAAATTTTGGCGCAACCGCGCATGCGGTTGTGGCATATTGTCTCAACGTTTGATAACACGCCGCGATGGGTGGAGAGCGTTACAAGTGTGCAGCATATGCGAGGAAACCCGCGGGGCGTCGGTGGCATTTGGCGGGCGCAATTGAATCCAGAAGAGCACACGCAAAACGTTGAATTTGAGATTACGGAATGGCTCGAGGGCGAACGGTTCAGTTTACGTCCGGTGCAGCGCAGCGGCGTGTTGCACGGGATCGAGTTGTTCCAATTGGTTTTCGATCTCGGCGAGCAATCCCCGGCTGAGGCGAGAATCGGCCTCCAATGTGAATATGAGCCGCGCAGCAAGTTCGGACGCATTAAAAATCTGGCATTTCTGCGGCGCCAGTATATAGCTTCTCTCCATGACATTATCGATTCGCTCAACCGGCTGTCGAATAGCGAATTTGCACGATCTGATTTCTAAAAGCCCCTTTTGGGGACGGCGTAGAGACCTAAATTTTTCTCAAGTTATCACAACAAAGTGCTTGCAAAAAACCTCTTTTTTTTCTAATGTAGCAGTCGCTTTGCAAACACGATTGTTATTTGGCATGGCTGATCACCCATGAGTCTTGTCAGCGATATCATGGCAGTGATTCCGGCATACAACCCTGGCGATACGATTGTCCGAGTTGTGCATGACGTCAGCCGTTATATCCAAAATGACCAGATTCTGGTGGTTGATGACGGTTCGACGGACGGTTTGGCCCAGCGCTTGAAACAAACCGGGGTACGCGTGATAAGTCATCCGCACAATCGCGGTAAAGGCGCGGCGTTACGCACGGCATTTGAGTACATCAAGAATCAAACGTCAGCATGCGCTGCTGTGGCGCTCGACGCCGACGGCCAGCATGACCCGTACGAGATTCCACGATTCCTTCAAGCGTTTCGTGAGCGGCAAACTGATTTGATTATTGGGTATCGTGCATTTGATCCTCGCGTCATGCCTTTGCCGCGGATCGCCAGCAACCGGATCACCAGCGCCTTGCTCTCGTTCAAACTCGGGCAGAACATCAAAGACAGCCAGTGCGGCTTTCGACTCTATTCCCGACGATTGATCAATGTCGTCGAGCTTGACACGGCGGGGTATGAAACAGAATCAGAGATATTGATCAAGGCTTGTCAAGGTGGATTGCGGCTTGAATTCGTTCCGGTTTCAACCGTATATGCCGGAGAGAAAAGCCACATTCGCGGATTAAGAGATATTCGTCGATTTGTAAAATTGTACTTTCGCAATTAGTCGAGATCGGGGCGTAGCGCAGTTCGGCTAGCGCGCTTGGTTCGGGACCAAGAGGTCGGAGGTTCAAATCCTCTCGCCCCGACTAATTTTATTAAAACTAATATGAATATGTGCCAAAAGGGAAGAGCCAGAATGGGGGTTAATTTTCTAACCCACCATCTTGTTGACATAACAGAGAATCGAGTATATTGAATATTGGCATTCCTCTGTGTTATTCCCCCCAAAAAATCGTCGTGTGAATATTAAATCGATTTCCGGACGTCCTCAATCTGTTTTGCGTGGCGCTCCATATGGGCTGCCAGGAATTCAATGAATTCCACCCCGTTCAGCGGGCCAAGTGAAATCGTGTTTAGCCACACGTGTTCCAATTGAGTAAGATCAGCGGCTTGTACAAAATCCATGGTCTCGTTGCGCGCGCGGCGCAGTCCCGCCAGCAAAACTTTGGCTGGAATGCCTGGCGATGGCTCCATCTCCTCACGGGTTTTAACAGGACTCTCGCGGTGGCGAATTTGGTCGAAGTTCGGTTTCTGAATTTCAGCGCGCGCCGGTGCACTTTCACGCCGGCCTTCAAGTAAGTCTTTGAGCTGCTGTAACCGTTGTACTTCGACAAGAATTAAATGATGAATAATTTCCTCGATTGACCACGATTCCGCGTTCACTTTCAAGTCCCACTTTTCCACAGGGATATCTAATACCTGTTTTTCAAGAGCTTGCAAGCTTCTGTCCAGGAATCCGCTCAAATGCTTTTGGGGCGCTTCCATAAGATTTTTTTTCATATGAACAAATCCACGCTTTTGGTTTAGGATATTGAGTTGCGACCTCGCGCGTCGCGTAAAATATACTTAGTTTTTCGCCGTTTTCCCAGGTTGTTGCTATATTACCATGTTCTTAAACCCATCCACAGACAAATCTTTCAGGAGAGTCACGTATGAAGTCCGTCAATTTCAAGCTTCGGCAATTCATGGTCGCAGCTCTGGCTGTCGCAATTATTGCTTGTGAAAAACCTCAGCAAGAGTCCGCAGCACAGGCACCGGCAGATTCTCAGCAAAGCGCTGATCAACAGCAAACCGCAGCGCCGGAAACTGCCAGCACAGGTCAGCTTGACCGTGGGCAAATCGAAGAAATCGCCCAAAAAGAAATAAGCGGCGGCAAGATTTTCGAGGGACAGGTTGAGCATGAGAACGGCGTGGTAACCTACGAGCTCGGGCTTAGAAACGAAAGCGGCATCTTTGAAATCGAAATTAACGGCGCCAACGGCGAAATTATCGAACGCGAAGACGTTACGGCTCAGTTCGAAAGCGAAGGCAAAACACTGCCCGCCGAGATTCCGGATCTAACCGTGCGTGATGCGGCTGAACAGGCTGCGCTGGCAACAACGCCCGGTGAGACCATTGAGTGGAAACTCAAAGATGGCGATAGCGGACCGGTTTATAGCTTCACCATCCGCACCAACGATGGCAGCTCGCGCAAAGTCAGAATTGCCGCGGGAACGAACGAGGTTATCTCACAAGAATGACCCATTCGCCGCGCGGGGAAATTTCCAATTGCTTTTGATCAAGAATTGTGCTAAAGAGCGCAGGCAATATTTTCAGAGAATAATTCTGTAAAGCATCACGGTGGCTCAATGAAACGCGAAACGATCATCGTATGCTGCGCCTGTTTGCTTGCGCTCTGCTGCACTCAAAATCAGCAGGACAACCAAAAACCCGAAACCATCCGGCGCCTTCCTGACGCGAGCCGCGAGTTTGGACAATCGGTAGTTCCGCCCGCGCAAACCGAACGCAAGGTCACTCCCGTCGATTTTCATGACTTGCAGGCAATGTTACCCGAGAATGTGCTCACGTTGGAGCGTGAAGCGACTACCGGTGAAACCTCAGCGGCATTCGGTTTCACCATGTCAACGGCCGAAGCGCAATATGACGACGACGAAGGCCGCAGCCTGACGATCAAGATCACCGATCTTGGTTCGCGGCAAAGCCTGGCAAGCATGACGATTTTTTCCTGGGCGATGAACGATTTCGATCGCAAAACAAACGCGGGCTATGAAAGAACGATCAGCTATCACGGTTATCGCGGCTATGAGAAAGCCGATCCAGAAAGCAGCGTGTTAAATGTTTTGGTGGCCGATCGTTTCGTCGTCGAAGTAAACGGCTATCAACTTGAACCGGCCGATCTGAAAGCTGCACTGGCGCTTATTGATTTGGGAAAATTGGAGACAATGAAATCATACGGCATTCCGTAATCGGACGGTGACGGGTAGCGGCTATCTCATGCTTTTCTTGAGCGCAAAGTAATCCTGGAAAACCCTCCCCCCTATCGGCGCGGCATCTAACGCGCCTCGCCCCTCTTCCAAAAATACGACGATCGCAATCTCCGGCTTTTCAAATGGTGCAAAGCCAATAAACCAGGCCGCTGTTTTGCTGCCAAAATACTCGGCTGCCGTGCCGGTTTTTCCGGCTGCGATCACTTCAGGCACGCTTGCATTGACACTCGTGCCATAAACCACACTTTGCCGCATCCCCTCTTTGATATAACGCAGCTCATCTCCGAAGGGAAGCGAGCCTTGCAGCTCCGGCCGAGAATTTCTCCAAGCTTCTGCGCCAGTTGGATAAAAAGGGCGATACAACCTTCCGCCATTGGCAAGCGCTGCGACGAGGCGCAACATCTGTACCGGGGTCACGGCCATGGCGCGCGCGTGACCGATGGCAAAACTAATGCTTTCTTCTGGCGACACCCATTCCGGCAATTGTCCGCAATCTTCTTGCGCAAAGTTGATTCCCGTGCATTCGCCCAGCAACAGTTGACGCGCCGTTTTGGTGAGCTGTTCGGAGGGCAAATGCCTGACGGCTTGATAGAAATAGACGTTGCATGAATTTGCCAGAGCCTGCAGGAGATTCTGCTCGCCGTGCCCCTCTCTCAGCCAGCAACGATAGGTTTTGCCATCTATCTGGATTTGTCCCTCACAAAGAAATTGCTCCGCCGGATTAACCGTGCCATTGCGGAGCAAGCTCAGCGCTGTTACAAGTTTGAAGATCGAGCCGGGCCGGGCTGATTTTTGTACGCCCAGCGTCTCATTGACAGCGGCCCACAACACACCGTTGTGCGGATTCATCACGAGAATACTGCCGCTGCGCTCGCCCAAAGCCTTCGCGCAAGCCTGGCGAAAGGCAAGCAGGTTGGCATAATCGTTTTCGCGACTAGTGCACGACGCCAGCAGAAAAAACAGCGCGCCGCTTATCACAATCGCCGCCAATGCTCTGCGGAAGTTTGCGTTTCGGAGCACGTTATTTCTTCATCAATGCCAGCATATCTCTCACCGCGCGCTCCATGCCGACCAGAATGGCGCGTGCGACGATGGAATGCCCAATGTTCAGCTCCTCGATTTCGGGGATGGCCGCGACCTCCCTCACGTTTTGATAATTCAGGCCGTGTCCTGCGCTCACCCCCAAGCGCAGCTTGGCCGCGGCAGACGCCATCGCGCGCAGCTTTTCCAACTCATCACTAATGATGTTGAGATTTTCGGCATGCGCATAAGCGCCGGTATGCAACTCAACATAATCCGCGCGCACGCGGGCCGCGGCTTTGATTTGTTGGATATCGGGATTAATAAACAAGCTCACGATGATGTTGTGATTCTGCAAAGTCGCAACTGTCTCTTCGAGATATTCCTGATTTTTGAGCACATCCAAACCGCCCTCGGTGGTAATCTCCTCGCGGCGTTCCGGCACCAGGGTCACCATGTCCGGCACAACTTCGAGCGCGATTTTCACCATTTGATCCGTGGCCGCCATTTCCAAATTCAAATGCGTCTTCACCATTTCCTTCAAGAGATACAAATCTTTGTCTTTGATGTGGCGGCGATCTTCCCGCAAATGGCACACAATACCATCGGCGCCGGCCATTTCCGCCACCATCGCCGCGGCCACGGGATCGGGTTGCCGGTCTTTCCTGGCCTCACGCACGGTTGCGACGTGATCAACATTCACTCCCAAACGAACCATCATTTCCTCCGAAGGGTTTATTGCACGGCTAAGTTCGAAACGTGTTTCTGCTCCTGGCGCACAAGATCACGCACAAGCACAAACGTTATGCCTTGCTGCTGTAATTGCGGCCCGACTTCATTCAAGGCTTTCAGGGTATTGGGATACGGGTGGCCAATGCCAATCGCCTCGCCCTTTTCGCCGGCGAGATCCGCAAGATAAAGCAATTTTTGTTTGATATGTTGCACGGTATCGATGTTATCCAAAAAGGTATCGTTAAGCGCAGCCGCGATTCCAGCCTTGCCGGCAAGCGCATAGGCCCGCGTTTCATTGTTGGTTTGGCTATCGACAAAAAACAAATCGGCCTGCTTTAACTCTGCAAACAACGCCGTGAGCAACGCCTCATTTGTGGTAGCGCGCGAGCCCATGTGATTGTTCATGCCCTCGGCATGCGGCACGGCCTTTACCGCCTTGCGCACGCGGTTGCGAATTTCCCCGGCCGGCAAACGAACCAGCAATTCAAAACCGTTTTGTTCAACCTTGCGATCTAACGCTTCCATCGGCATATGAATGATTACCGACTTGCCCAGGCGATGCAAATGATTGGCGATTTGTTCGGAATGCGGCAACCCGGGAATGACGGCATAAGTAATCAAAAACGGCAGGCTGAAAAAACCTGCCACGGCTTGTTGCTCTTGATAGCCAAAATCATCGATAATCAAAGCGATTTTGCCGGAACGCCGGAGGCCGGCGCGAGTATTTTTCCCGAAGTCGGGCAACAACAGAATTTTCTGCGGCGCAGCATTCGCAACCGCATATACAATCTCAGCTCCTCCGTTGGGCAGTTTGTCCTGAATGCTGATGATCGTCGCGCCGAGTTGTTGCGCGCGTTTTATCAGCGACTGCGCCAGCTCGGCAATCGCAATATTTGCCGGAATGGAGACGATCAACACGCGGTCGCGCTCGCTCATACGATGCGGCTGTATACCCGCTTCACTCAGAACACGATCGACGGCGGCAAATCGCACGCGTTCAGCAGGCGTGAGTTGTTTGAGCTTGAACGAAGATTGCGCTGCAGGAGGAACGATCGCGGCACGCTGGTCTTTGCGCAGGTATTGATCGAGCACGACTAATGCTGCCATCAAAAGGGCAAATGTTCCGATCAACAACAATTGCCAGCGCGGCACAGCAAACGAGGGTAAGAAATAGGATCGGATTTTTTGGTGCACCGATCTTTTGAGGCGTTTCGCCACGAGAGTTTTTAGCGTTTATGAGTTACGGCATCAGTCCTGGGCTTCGCCAGTTGGTTTGACAAGAAAGTGTCGAAATCCCTTGAAGTTTTTCTATACGATTTGTCAGGTTCATTAACGAACGAGTTAACGCACAAAAGCGGCTTTCAGGCTGCTCCACGTGAGCGCCTGTCCGGTGCTGAAATCAGCCCACCGGTATATTGACCATTCTCCAAAAGGATCTTTGATCAGCCAAAAGCGCAACTCCCCCGCTACACGTCCGGGGACGCCGATGCTCTGGCGCCGGTGCCGCACAATCAAATCATACGTTCTCAAAAAAATTGCTGAATCGCCCAAAACAATAGTCTGCAACGAATCAAGTTGCAGGCTGCGCGCGGAATCTGCCGGCAAGGCCGCACGCAATTGCAAGAAATAATCGCGTTCTTGCGACAAACCCCAACTCGTGAACAATCCGGGATTCTGATTTGCAACTGTCGCCTCGGGATCAAAGCGAAAGCGCTTGCCGGTGCGTGAGGAATCTGAAAAGCAGCGCAAATAATTTTCAACATTTTGATCGGCGATCGCGTTGCGCAAATTTTCCAGCACGAGTTCCGAGGCAAACGGCGGAATCCAACGATTTCCTCCCGAATCATCCGGCGGCTCAGGTGTGCGCGTGGCAAAGGGATTCTCGCAACCGATCAGTACGGCCATACAAACCAGCAGCTCAGCACATATTTTTTTCACCGGGCGACAATCCCCGACTCGATAAATCATCCGGACATGTTTCAACGAAAAAATGTGTACCGCGCGCAAGCGCTCAATTATCATTGCCAAAACCGCGCGCAAAAGCGCATGTAAATATAGAATAAGTCGAGCTTCAGGTCAAGGCTTAATTCTCGTTCACGATCAATCGCATGGGATGAAACTTCCGAGTATGATATTTTCTCCAACTTGTTCTTGTTTGTACTAACAATATTTGTTACCTTGCGTTCGATTTATGTGCGCGCGTGTAAGCATAAGACGATGAACCGCTTGGTGGGTTATGAAATTTTGCCCGCAGTGTGCAACTCCCCTGCAAAAAAAACAACACGAATTCCGCGAGTGTCTTGCCTGTCCGCAATGCCATTGGACGTATTGGAACAATCCCATTCCTGCTGCTGGTTGTTTGATCGAAGAAAGTGGAAAGATTTTGCTGATTCGCCGCAAGAATCCGCCGGAAGCGGGTAAATGGAGCTTGCCGGTCGGCTTTTTGCATTTCGGTGAGTCTGCAGAACAAGCGGCGGCTCGTGAAGTGGAAGAAGAAACCGGTCTCAAAGTCGAAGCGGTCGCGCTAATCGGCACCTACAGCGACATTATTCACGACTGGCGCAGCCACTTGGTTTTGATCTATCGTGGTCGCACTATCGGCGGCGAACTTAAGCCGGGCGATGACGCCGAAGCAGTCGATTGGTTTTCGATGTATCGTCTGCCGGAATTGGCCTTCCCCCCCGGACGCAGCGCGCTGGAACAATGGTTGTATATTCGCAACGGCCCGGCCACGGCCGTGCATTATTGCCCGCGCTGCCGTTGCGCCCTGGAACGCCGTCTCATCGGCAATCGCGAATACCCCGCGTGCCCCACATGCCATTACGTTCATTTTCACAATCCCATTCCCGTTGCGGAAACGATTGTCACCGATGCGGAGGGCCGTATTTTGTTGGTGAAGCGCAAACTTCCTCCGCGCAGTGGCGATTGGGCCTTGCCGGGCGGCCACATTGATTTCAATGAAAGCGCCGAAGAAGCTGCGATTCGCGAAGTTAAAGAAGAAACGGGCCTGGAAATCAAACTTTCTCGTTTGCTTTGCACGATGGGTTTTCCCAGCATGCTCAATCCCGAGCAATCGGTTTTGAAAGCGATTTTTGTGGGTGAAATTCATGGCGGCGTTCTTACGGCTGGAGATGATGCGGAAGATGCGCAGTTTTTTCATTGGTCCGAGTTGCCCAAAAATCTCGCCACCGAGAGTGTGGAAATGGCGCTGCAAAAATGGAGAGAGTCGAGTAACAAATTTTGATAGCAGGCGCCAAAGATGCCCAAAAGCAATTTTCTTCATTACGTCAAAGCCCGAGAGGCTTTGATCAAAATCCCGTGGTAAAATTAAACTGCCAATACCATCCCTTCTGCGGTCGATCAATCGGATTGACATAATCAAGCTGTAGCACAAGATACCCAAGTAAATTTAGCCGGGCCGTCGCGCCATAGCTTCTCACAAATTCACGACTCCCACCTAAGAACGCCGCTTCCTCAGCTTTGGTCCACGCCACCCCCAGATCATAAAACACGGCGGTTTCAAGCGGAAGGAAACCATAATAGCCCGGTCCGGCATGCAGCAGACCCAGCAACGGAAAACGCATTTCAAAATTAGCCAGCGCAATTTTAGAGCCGATGAGCCGGTCGAATGTAGGGCAATCGTTCCCACTGCATTCACTTTGACTGAACGAATTACTATCATAGCCGCGCACAAGCCCGGGATAACCGAGAAACAGCGGCGTCAAGCGGTCGGTCTCGCTGTCTTGCCCGTAGCGGCCATAATGAAAAATGCGCGTGGCAAAAGTAAAAGGCCGCAGCGGCATCAAGTAGCGCCGATAATCCAGCAGAACATTGTTGAACTTGACGGTGCCGAGTATCGGGGAAAATTCCAGGCGATAGCTTTGTCCGATGATGGGGCTTGTTGCGCCAAAGATCGAGGTGTCGTAAACCAACGCCAGGCTTCCGCTCGCGAGATTGAGGCCGCCAGGCGCGGGTAGATCAACCTTTTGATCGGATAGCATCTGGCCGGTGGTGTAGGAATAGACACGCGTGCGCTGCTGCAAATCGAATGAGATATTTTGCAGGCCGGCGGAGAATTCCATGCGCTGCGCGCGGTTGAACGGATAGGCCAACAGGCCGACGATCTCGCGATTCAATTGACGATAACGCAATTCCTGCTCGACGTAAACCGGCGAACCGTCAATCGTGCCGGAGCCAGCGAGAAACTGGCTTGAGATGTATGGAATTTGCTGGATGCTCGCGCCCCAATTCCAGCGGCGCGTTGAATTGAAGTAGCCCAACTGCGCGGCAAAATCATTGAATGATCCGTCGATTTGCGCTTGCGTCACCAGCACCAGGTTGTGATTGCCAAGCATGTCGCTCCAAAAAAACGAAATGCCGCCGCCGACTTGCGCGCCATAATAACTATCGTAGCCGGCGGCGAGAAACGGCTGGCTCACATACGTCAGTGCGAGTTTTGATTTGTAGGGCAGAACTTCATTCGACTTCTCGCCGGGCAACCCGAGTGAAATATTCTTAATTGTCGAATCGAGCATGGTGGATACCCGTTCAAGCGGCGGTAACGCTGCAGCATTTAAGTCAGCCATTTCCGTTGTCACCGGCATTCCCGTCAACACCTCGGGGGAGTCGATTGAATAAATGTTGTAATCGCCATTTTCATACACGCTGAACGACATGCGATTCGTTTTGGCAGCTACCGAAAGCGCGGGACTCGTGGCGGTGATGCCGCTCACGCCGGTGTAAAGATTGGTAATCTGCAAGAGCTTGTTCGAGGCAAGCTCGACGCGATAAATATTCGTGATGCCCGTGCGATCCGACAAAAAATAAATGCTGGCGGCATCGGGAGACCATTGTGGATTGAGATGCTTGCCGGCTGCAAACCCGGGCACCGGAGAGATTTGTCCGGAAGCCACCTCATACAGGGCCAGACGATAGTTGCCAATGTTGAGATTATCCAGAGTTGTCGAAAAACGATCAGTGGCAAAGGCGATATGTTTGCCGTCCGGCGACCATGCCGGATGCAAATCCGAATAGAAATCGCGCGTCACACGGCGCAGACTGTCGGCCTTCAAATCAAAGATGAAAAGATCCGTCATGCCTTGCACCAACGCCGAGAATGCAATGAATCTGCCGTCCGGCGACCAGGTGGGATTGAAAATTTCTCCGAGTTGCGGGAAGCGAAATTCGCGCACCACCTTGTTGCTTCGAACATCGAGCACCGAGAGGCCGGGCCGGCCCTTCGTAATCAGTCCAAAGGCCACGCGCTCGCTTTTGAAATCCCATGCTCCAGCGGAACTGATGAAGCCGAGGCTTTCATAATGCGGATCCATTTCAGCGCGCACGAGGTTGCGTTTGATTTTTCCGGTTTCCGCGTCTGCCAGAAACAGATTGATGGAAAACAAATTTTTTTCTGAAAAGAAAATCATGAGTTTGCCGTCCGGACTTAACACCGGACCGACATTAAGCTCACCGGCATTCTGCTTCTTGCTGATGATTTGACGGCCATATTTGTCCGCTGTATCGGTAGTTGTTTGCAGAGGCTTGTAAGCCTCGCGCACGGCTTGATGCCATTCCATCGACAACGTGTCGGGGCTTACGCCCAGCACATGCCGAATGGCCAGTGCGAGATTCCCCCCTTTTGCGGATTGCTTGAGCAAATCTCCGATGACGCCGTCGCCCCAGCGGCCTGCGACATAAGCCAGCAACGCCTGGCCGTAGCGATAAGGGAAATAACGCGGGTCCTCGAGTTGTGAGATTTTGGGAAGCTTATCCGCTTTGGCAGCATCGCGCATCCACATCGCCGTGTGCGGATCAACAGATCCAATCGATAATAATTCTGCCATACCCTCCATAAACCACAAAGGCAGTTGCAAGCCGGCCGGTGAACGAAATCCGCTGCCGCTGTTCACGCCGGTGATGTCGTATTGAAACGCATGCACCAACTCATGGCCGATGACGTGATCGGTTTCTGCAATCGGCCCGGCGAACGGCAACACAATGCGCCGTTTCAACGCTTCAGTGACGCCGCCGGTGCCTTCACCAATGCCGCCGCTGATGGTATTTGTTTGTTGAAAATGCGGATGGCTGGCATACAGAATCAACGGCTGCCGGCCGTTTAACTCATGCTGGAGAATAAATGCCAAACGCGCATACCAGCGCTCGGCCAAACGGGCCGCGTGCTCAGCCGCTTCTTTTTCTTCGGGGTAAAAATAAATATCAAAATGCGTGGTTTTGAGAATTTCGAATTTAAAATTTTCATATTGCACTTTGTTTTGCCCGAAGTATTGGGCTTGCAGGCGCGGAGCGGCAATCAAGACAAAAGCAAAAATGAGCGGCGACCAACAGCGGCGGGATAAAGAGGTGATCTTCATGTTGATTTCCTCAATGAGCTGTCCCAAAGAAAAATTCGAGTGGGCGCCACACGCGCCTCGCCCAAGACGCTTCATCATGGCGATCGCCCACGCCGTAAAAATACTCCAAATCTTTGCCAAGCGCAAAGCCTTTTGCGACGAGTGTGTTGCGCATCTTGTAAAAAATCGCGGCATTGTTGCCTTCGACGCCCTCGCTGCCGTGATCCATGTAGATCTTCATTTTCTGCCGCGGTTTCATCAGCGGAGCAATATCCTTAAAAACGCGCGCGCCCTGCCACATCCACGAAGCGGACAGGCAACCTGCCATACTGAAGTATTCCGGATACCACCAGGCCATATAAAATGAAATCAAACCGCCGAGAGAAGAGCCCAGCACGCCGGTTTTCATGCGTTCCTGCGCGGTGCGATATTGGTGATCGATAAACGGCATAACTTCGCGAATGATGAATTCCGCATAAGACCGGCCGTGAATGGGGGTGTATTCTTCCTGCCGCGCGGGGGTATTGTAGAGGCCGACGATGATGAAAGGCTTGACCCGTTTTTGCTGGATCAAGGCTTCCGCGGTCTTTCCAATTTGCCAATCGATGCCGATATAGGCCGTTTGGGGATCAAACAGGTTTTGGCCGTCATGAGCATACAACACCGGATAGCGTCTTGAGCGATTGCTGTCATAACCCGGCGGCAACCAGACCATCACGTCACGTTTATTGTTTAAAATTTTTGACGCAAATTGTGTGTGCAAAACCAGCCGGCCTGAGCGAGGAGAGGCCTTTGATTTGCCAGGTGCAAAAATGAATTTCATGCGATTTCAAATTTGATCAGTTGATACGTGCCAAAGGACAACGTCACGGCAGGGTATTTAAAAGAAGGTTAGAGTCAAGCGTGTTGCGTTTTTACGTTGTTGATGTTTTGGATTTCAAAAAATCCGGCAAATCGTGTACCGGCGCGTTGTCATCCCATTTAATCCATTCGAAAGGTGTGCGGCAGGCCTGACAAAAATATTGCGCATACGCATGGGTTGTGCCGAAAGCGGCTTCTTGCCGCGTTTCTGCGGACCCACAAAATGGACATCGAACGAGGAGAGCAACATCGGTATGTTTCATTATTCTCCAAGCTTGAAAATGGCGTTTTTACTGCCCTTGAGATGATACATCAACTTTTCCTCGGGCTGTGACTCTGTACAACGTCGCGTCTGATAACTCCAATTTTTAAAGTCGAGAGAAAAATTTTGACGCCAGTGCTTGCCATTTTGTTCGAGACTCATGGCGACGTTCTGCGCCGCTGCAAGCGGGCCGATCCAATTTAGAAAGTTTTGTTCCAGCTCTTGCCATGACATGTTGATGATTTTGTCATGTTCCAGCGTGCGCATCATCTCATGATCGGCGGGTCCAAGCCATTCGAGCGTGGCCGGAAAAACGCGCCGGCACGATTCTTCCAACGCGGCTTTGGTGTCGGCGTTGTGTGTTGCCAGCGTGTGAAACCACCCTTGCGCATTGCGCAGGTGATGCTTTTCCTCCTCCAGCATTTTGTCGATAAAATTAGCCACCGGCTCGAATGCGGAACGCTGCAACGCCGTCAATAAAACGGTCAACGCGCCATCCGTGAGCAAATTCACCGCGACAAAATCCGACCACTGCGCCAGCGGATGGTCGAGCGAAGCGGTATTGGCAAATTGCGTGAGCGGCCGCTGTTCGATGAGATATTTCGGGTCATCTTGAAATTGCGCATTCAAACAGGCATGAAACAGGCGCAAATGCCCGAACTCATCTTGTGACATGCTGCATGCGGCGATGCACGCTTCCAACGCGGGCGTGCCAAATGTCCACTCGCCATAATGAAAGCCCAGCAGCATTTTGGTGTCGGCCAGCGCGATCAAGAGCGCATGCAAATAGTCGTTGCTTTTGGGTGAAAGCTCTGCTGCAGATTTATAGGTTGTCACAAAACCCTCTTCGTTTCTTGTCGCGGCGAAAATCAAATTTCAATTTCCCCATATCGGTTTCTCAACGGGATTCAATACCGGAATGATTTCGCGCCGGCAGACGACGCACATCTCGACCCAGGTTTCTTCGTCGTAAGCTGTCCAGGCGTAAACTTTCGCCAGCTCGTCGTTGGGTGCATTGACGCTGCCCACGTGTACCAGCGCTTCTTCATGAGTTTTGCGCGCAAAAACTTCATAGATTTGTTGGGTGGCCATGGCAATCTTGGGTTGAGCGTTCCGGGTTACATGCATTTATCTTTCACAGGTGAACATTCTCGCCATTCAGGTGGCGATGCCTAAACTCTGCAGCACTTCCTTCCCTCTGTCCGTAAGCCGCGCTTTGGTCCACGGCGGATTCCACACCACGCTGACGCGTGTTGAAACGCCGGCTGCAAGCGAGTCAATCTTATCACGAATATCGCCGATCATCATATCCATCGCCGGGCAGGCAATCGCCGTGAACGTCATTTCGATGTCGATCGTATTCTGCGCCACGGTTACGCTGTAAATCAAGCCCATATCGACGACGCTAATCGGCAATTCCGGATCCATCACTTCCGTTAACGCCTGCCATACGGCCTTTTCATCCAATGGACTTTTCACGGGCTTAATTCCACTGCAAGCCGCCGAACGTGCCCGTCTTATTGCCCTGAATCATATCCACGTAAATATGATTCATCGGACCGCGTTTTTTCCAGCGTTGAAACACTTGCTGCCAGCTTATCGGTTGATCGAACAGCCAACGCTTTGCCTGCGGGTCATATTCCACCGGGAATTCGTATTCAATCACATACGCCTGCTTGGATTCGTCGTAATGCGCGGGCACACGGATGTCGATGCTTTCACACAACGGCACGGTGGCGCTCATCCACACCTGGCGAAGTTGATCGTTCGTCAACCCTTTCAAACGGTAATCCAATTGATCGTTGTGCTTTTTCAATTGATCCGGCAGGCCAAACCATTCCAGCGTCATGGGAAACATCCAATCGACCGCGCGCTGCAAGGCTTTTTTCGCCTCCCCTCCTGCCTTTGCCAGGCGTCTCATCCAGCTTTCGCCATGGCGCAAATGCAACACTTCTTCGCGATCGACTTTGGTGAGGGCGCGCTGCCACGGACCATAGCTGCAATTCTTGTGGACATCCGCCAACAGCGTGATGCCGGCGCGATCGAAAAAGCCGTTTGCGACCACCATCTCCGCCCAATTCTCCAGCGCCTGATCGAAACCGTAGGGATGTTTGAACTCATGCGGCTGCCGGCCATACATCAGCCACTGTTTTGACACGCCCAAATCTTCCAGCAAACGATAGGCGATGTTCGCATGCCCGAGTTCATCCTGAATGATGGCGTAAACCGCCAAACGGCTGTTGATGGTAGGAGCATCTTTCGAGGCAAAATAATAAGCCGGCGCACTCAACAACTCCGTATCGCCTTGCACGGTGAGTATGACTTCCAGGGCAGCTTTATAGCCCGGCGTCATATGCTCTTCCGTTTCGACCACAAAGCCGTTGGCGATTTTTTGGCGCAGCTCGGCATCTTTTTCAGGAGGTAGCATGATGATCCTTTTGCTGATTTCAGGGCAATAGCAGCTTTTATTTTCTCGGATGACAAGAGATGATAAAACTCAATAATCGGCGACGAAGATAGAAACCCGAGGCTGCAATGTCAAGGGTTGATCTGACCGGATATTTTTTAGAAACCGCATTGCAATCTTATACAGCTAGGCTTGCGGCCAAAAATTCAAATGCACCGCACGCGCGGCGTCGGGTAGAAATGGCCGGGCGACTTCCACGTTCTCGTTTGCAGGGGCGAAAAGCTCGCGGCACGGCATAAGAAAATCGTTTCCAACAAACGTGGCCAACTCGTCGCACGACAGGGCATAAACCACTTTACGAATTCCCGCCCAGTACATTGCGCCGGCGCACATGGCGCATGGCTCGCAGCTTGTGTACAACGTTACCCGCCGGATTTGCTCAGGAGTCAGCACGCGCACCGCCATTTGGACCAAATTGGTTTCGGCGTGACACGTCGGATTGGCTTCACTGTTCACGGTATTTTCCGCCGCCAGCACGACTTGATCATCTAACACCAATACAGCTCCAAAAGGGTGATTGCCGCGCTCACGTGCTTGTTTTGCCAATACAATGGCTTGTTGAAGAAAATGTCCTTCCACCTTCATATCGCCTCAACTGTGACTCTTGCAGGATTGCGACTCGACATCAAAAAACTTGCGCTGAAAGCCGAAATCATATAGATTGCTCAAAATGGCTTGAATACAACCAACCAGGTGATGACAAGGATCAACAGCAGGCTTACTGAGGTCAACATCAAATGCTTTTGTTTAAGTTGGCCGGCTTCCGAGCTTTTGCCAGCGGCACGCAAAGCGACCATGCGTTTGAGATTGCTCAATTCCATGTGGCTCAACCCCACAACGATGAGCACAAGCAGGATTTTGACGTGCAGATAGCCGTTGCGAAACGCTTCCATCTTAAAAGCCAGCAGTACGCCCGTGATCAAGGCGAATAACAAGCCGTAAACTTCCAGGAAGCGCGCCAACACCACCGCCATTTTTTCGCTTGCTTCCGCGTCACTGGGATGCGCCTGTCGAAAACGCCGCACCAGAAGAAACTGGCCAAGCGCGCCGCCCACGCCCATTATGATGAAAAATAAATGCAGAACTTTGAGCAGATTCGTGATGAAATCGCCAGACATGTCCTTCCTCCGTGTTCATGATTCATTGCACGTTGATTGTGGCGCAAGATAGGCAAGCCCGGAAAAAATGTCAAGGCAAGATCAGGCAGAGAATTTTTTGATCACTTTATGATACCGGCAGAAACATTACTAGATGCGTATAGTCAGGGTATATTCCCGATGGCGGACGAGAGCGGCGAAATCAGTTGGTATGAGGCGGATCCCCGCACCATTCTCGAGGTGCAGACGTTTCACCCGCCGCGCGATTTGCGGCGCATCCTCAACCGCCGCTGTTTTGACGTTTATTTTGATCGCAGTTTCGAGCGCGTGATGCGCGCCTGCGCCCAGCGCGAATTCACCTGGATTTCCGAAGAAATTATTCAATCGTATGTGAATCTGCACCGGTTGGGCTTTGCGCATAGCGTGGAGTCCTGGCAAAATGGCAAGCTGGTGGGCGGGTTGTATGGGGTGGCGTTGCACGGCGCTTTTTTTGGCGAATCGATGTTCTTCCGGGTTTCGCATGCCTCGAAGGTTGCGCTGGCAGCGCTTGCCGAACATCTCAAAAAGCGCGGCTATGTCTTGCACGATGCGCAAATGATGACATCAACGCTCAAGCTTTTCGGCGCAATTGAAATTTCCCGTGAAGAATATCTGGCGCGCTTGCATATGGCCTTGCGCAAAAAGGTTTCGTTTTATTGAAATCGTTCATGCCCGGCACACTGCTCTTGAAGCTTCACCGCGTGTATTCGTGGTTTCAAGGAGATGAGTAGATTATTAAAACGATGCTTCTTTGAGTTTGAAAGGTTTGCTTGCCGGTGGGGTCAAAATTACAACCATGAAAACTCAAGCACTGTGTTTTCGCGACATTCGTGTCATCCCGCCTTCTGCGCCGGCGTAATAATTCTGATCAATTGTGGAGCAGTCGAGGAATTTGTTTGCGTGAGTGCACAGCCCGGGCACTTGGCGCAACCTGCCGGGCCTTTCTTCTCGCCAATCTCAAATTGCTGCAAAAACACCCGACTGCTGTAAAGTGCAGCAAGGGCGACTGTTCCGAAAACGATGATTTCCTGCCAATTCATCTGATTCTCATCTCAATCAAATTTATTTTCATAGCATACCGCTACGTGATTATCCCCACCCGAGAAGTTTTCCACCTTGATACACAACAAGCGAGCCGAGATAGGCCAGCACTGTCATATAAGTCATCATGAACATCGGCCAGCGCCAGGTGTCGGTTTCGCGGCGCACGATTGCAACCGTTGACATGCACTGGCAAGCGAGCACAAAGAAAACCATCAGCGACAGGGCCACCAGCGGCGTATAAACCGGCTCTCCGGTTTTGGGATTGATTTCGCTGCGCAGTGTTTCACGCAGATCGACCGAACTTTCGTCGGCGTTCTGCACATTATAAATCGTGGCGAGGGTGCTTACCATGACTTCGCGCGCAGCAAATGAAGTAATCAAGCCGATACCTATTTTCCAATCAAAGCCGAGCGGTTCAATGAGCGGTTCGATGAACTTGCCCAACCGCCCGGCGTAGCTGTTCAAAATCTCGAAATTTTCTGCGGCGGTTTCCGTTGCTTGCGCAGTTTGCTCGCCGTCAGGAGCCGCTGCGCGCGGATAGCTCGCCAAAAACCACAAGACGATCGATATCGCCAAAATCACTTTGCCGGCATTGAGAACGAAAACCTTGGCGCGATCGTACATTTGCCACAGGATCGATCGCAGCGAAGGCCGGCGGTAGGCCGGCAATTCCATCAGAAATGCTTGGGTTTTGCCCTTGATGATGAAACGCTTGAGCAGGTAAGCCGCGATGATAGCCATGACAATGCCGAGGAGATACATTGACAACAACGTCAGGCCTTGCAACGAAATGAAACCCAGCACCGCTATGTTCGGAATGAACGCGCCGATCATGAGCGTGTAGACCGGCAAGCGCGCGCTGCAACTCATCAGCGGCGCGACTAGAATCGTGATTAACCGATCTTGAGGATTCTTAATCGTGCGCGCCGCCATGATTCCGGGAATGGCGCAGGCAAATGAGCTAAGCAAGGGAATCACGGAGTGGCCTTGCAAACCGATCTTTGCCATGACGCGATCCAGCATGAATGCCGCGCGCGCCAGATAGCCCGACTCTTCAAGCAATGCCAGGAAAAAAACCAGCAAGAGAATTTGCGGCAAAAATACCACGACCGCGCCCACGCCGGTGATCGCGCCGTTGACGATCAAATCTTCCAAAACGCCATCCGGCATAGCGGCCGCAACAGCCTCTTGCATCCGGGTGAAAAACTCTTCGATCACCGTCATGGGAAGCTCAGCCCAGGTGAAAATCGCCTGAAAAATCACCAGCAAAACCGCGAGCAAAATCACCGGCCCAAACACACGATGCGTGAGCACACGGTCGATTTTCTCGCTGCGCGTGAGACGGTGCGCAGGCCCATGGCGCACGTTTTCTGCGATCAACTGATCAACCCAGGCGTAACGCGCGGCGGCCTCGGTCTGGCGCCAGGGAATATGCTGCTTCACCAATGCGTCGCGGCTGGTTTTCACCAGGCCCTGCAATTCTGAAGCATACGGATGCTTCGCCCAGGATTTCAATACGGTTTCATCCGAAATCGTGCGCAGCGCTTCGGCAAATGCGCGGCGGGCGCCCATCGCGGCGTTGGCCTGAAACCAACCTGTCACCGGTTTACAAATTTGCGCGATATGCTTGGGAATTTGCCAAAATCCCGTCTTCACGTTTGCTTGCGAACGCAACGCGGCAAAAAGCGCGCGACGAATTTCCTCGATGCCGCTGCCCTTTTTTGCCGAGGCGGCCAAAACACGCACGCCCAGCTTGCGTTCCAGGCCGGCAAGGTCGATATGGATTTCACTGCGTTCAGCTTCGTCCATCATGTTCAACACCAGCAATGCCGGCAGGCCGAGATCGAGAAGTTGTGCGCAGAGATAGAGATTGCGTTCAAGATTGGTGGCGTCGGCAACAACAACGATTAAATCCGGCGGCGTTTGGCGCGCCGTGATTTCATTGACGGCTATTTGTTCATCAAGAGAATTGGCGGCAAGACTGTAGAGACCGGGAAGATCGTGAAGCTCGACATGGACGTGATCAGGGCCTTCGAGCAAACCGATTTTTTTTTCGACGGTGACGCCGGGATAGTTTGCGACCTTCTGGCGCAAACCCGTCAGGGCGTTAAAGAGAGTCGTTTTGCCGGAGTTCGGATTCCCCACAAGCAACACACGCGCAGACTTTGTCAGGGGCGCGCTACTCCGTAGTGGTCGCATAGTGAGGGTCGAAGACATAATGAAGATTTGGTAGGTTTCGAAAAAAAACTCTGCAGTATGCTGCCATGAGAAAAGGCCGGCAAAACATCCTTATTTGCGCGCCTCTGGTTTCACAAAAATGCCCTGCGCGGTTTTTTTGCTAATGGTCAAATGAAAGCCGCGCACGGAAAGCTGCACGGGATCGCCCAGGGGAGCGTATTTGACCATGCGCACGCCGGCGCCGGAAATCAAACCGAGTTCCGCGAGGCGCGCATCATCGCCAACTTCCTCATGATACCCGGCAATCACGCCCGCTTCGCCGGGCTGCAAATGCGCCAAAGGCTGCCATGGCGTGGAATCGTTGTTGTCACTGGTCTCAAACAACAATGCAGGAGCAGACGTCGTGGTAATCATATGAACCTTTCGAACATGAATTAAACAACAAATACGTTCAGCACCATGATCAATGCGCGCCGGGCGCATTTTATTTGCTCACGGTGAAACGGTTGCCGCCAGTCTTGGAGGTTTCACTGAAGTCAGTATTGATCAAGCAATCCGTTTCGCATACCGGGCATTGCGTGATGTCGCCGCACGCGTTTTTGTAACTCAAGAAGGCCTTCAAAAAATCAACCGCCCGCTGATCGCCGGAGAAAAGAAATTTCAAAAAGGCCAGCAGATGCTCGCCGGTTTCGATGCTGATGAGATGTTCGACTTTACAGGCGTCGATCTCCGCCTGCTCCGGCGAAACGTGCAGAACATCTTTCATGAATTTGATGAGAATAATGCGTTTCGATTCGATTTTCTGCGCCAGCGAATTGCCGTTCTTGGAGAGATGCAGAAATTTATTCTCATCTTCTTCGACCAGTCCTCTCTCCTTCAAAGCTTTGAGTGTAATCGAAGCGCTGCCGCGTGTAATGTTCAGTGATTTGGCGACATCGGTCACACGTGCATAGCCTTGCTTGCGCAGCAAGCCGTCAATCGCCATCAGATGATGCGCGCCGCTGTGACTGATCACGTTTTGATCAAATTCCTTCCAGACATTTGTGTTCATAATTTATTTCCTCGCAAAATCACCGTTCGCCCAAGTCAATGATTTCAAACTCAGCTTTAAATGTTCACTTATCTGGTTAATTGATTTGGTCTATAACTCATTGTTTTATATTTCAAACGCCTGAAATTAGCATTTGTGGTAAAATGAAGCAAGGAAAATCTTGTTTATTGGTAAAAAAAATGTTGCATCGACATACCTTCAGGATTATATTAACTCACATTGTTTTAATATTAAATCAAAAAGACTGTAAAGGAATCAAGAAGGCTTTATCAGGAAAAATTTACATAAATGCTTATTACTTATTTTACTATAAGTTGTGCGTTTATCTTTTTGATTTTTATTAGCTCTTCGCTCTAAAAATCCAAGCATGTATAAAAATGAACCATAAATTAATTACTTACAAATTACTTATGATTCATTTTTTGCCAATTGTAGCTAGAACAGAATTGTTTTTGCGAGGCAGTCAGATGACTTCCGGCTATTAATTCGTGATGAAAATTCTCAGGGGAAAAAATCCCCGTCACCTGTGCACCTAAATCTGAAGGAGGATCTTGCGATGTTCATCATGAAACAGATGTTGCGGCCATTGGCGCTTGCCGCCCTCTGCGCCAGCACACTTTGGGCGCAGCAAAAAACTGCTGACGTTTCCGGCGATACTTCCTATGTCATGCCCGAAGTTGTTGTCGTCGGCAAAACGGAAAATCTTGCTGCCATTCCTGGCAGTGCAAATGTGCTGGACTTGCGCACGCTGGAAGCCAGTCGGCCGTTTACAGCCAATGAAGCGGTGCGCAAGCTTCCCGGAGTAAATGCCCGCGACGAGGAAGGCTTTGGGTTGCGGCCCAACATCGGCATCCGCGGCTTGAATCCCACGCGCTCAACCAAACTCACGTTGCTCGAAGACGGTGTGCCGCTGGCCTACGCGCCGTATGGCGACAATGCGAGCTACTATCATCCGCCCATCGACCGTTTCGAGCGCATCGAACTATTGAAAGGCGCCGGACAAATTTTGTTCGGGCCACAGACCATCGGCGGCATCATCAATTATATCACGCCCGCGCCGCAAGTGAAACTCGCGGGCTTCGCTTCTGTTAGCGGCGGCAGCCGCGACTTTTTTGACGGCAAGTTCCGGTTCGGCGGACATCGCATGGTCTTGGATTATACGCGCAAGCAGGGCGACGGCGCGCGCGATAATATCCATTCAAAACTCAATGACGTGAATTTTAAAACCGTGGCAGCTTTGAGCAAAAGCCAGGCGCTCACACTGCGCGCCAACGCGCTCACCGAAGACTCGCAAGTGGGTTACAGCGGCCTGACGGAAGCGGAATACCGCAACTTCGGCGCGCGCTACAATCCCTTCAAAAACGATAATTTCGAAATCAGACGCTATGGCGCTTCGGCAACACACAATCTCCAACTGAGTGCAAGCACGCTGCTGACCACCAATCTGTACTTTTCCAATTTCAGCCGTGATTGGTGGCGGCAATCGAGCACGACGACGGATACGCAAGGCGGCGCAGCGGGCACGGCTTTTAGAGATGCCCGCCTGGCAGGTTTGCGCGTCAACCCTGACACGCTCAACTCGGCGCAAGGCCGCTTGCGCGATTATACCACCTGGGGCGTTGAGCCGCGCCTGAAACTGGCACACACAGCTTTCGGCGTTGCGAGCGAGTTGCAAGCCGGCGTTAAAGCGCATTTTGAAAATCAGGATCGCATGCAAATGAATGGCGCTTCGTCGAAGGCACGAACCGGTTCAGTGGCAGAAGACAATTTGCGTGAAACCACGGCCTATTCTGCGTTTTTGGTTAACCGTTTTTTTCTCGGCGCATGGTCCCTCACCCCCGGCCTGCGTTATGAACATATCAATTCCTCCCGCACCAACCGGCTACCCGGCGGCCTTTCCGGATCCGATGATTTGAGTAAATGGATTCCCAGCCTGGGCGCGACGTGGAATCCCGCGAACGCGCTAACGATGTTTGCGGGCGTGCATCTCGGTTTCGCGCCGCCGCGCACGGAAGACGTCATCGACGGAACCGGCACGTCTACAGAAGTCGAAGCGGAAGAGTCGACCAACTGGGAGTTTGGTGCGCGGTTTCAGCCTGTGGCGGGAAGCTTGATTCAGGCCACGTTTTTTAGAAATGATTTCTCGCGCTTGATCGCGGTCGGCTCGATTGCCGGCGGCGGCACGCCGCTCTCGCAGGGCGAGGCGTTATTCCAGGGCGTTGAACTTTCCGGTCGTTATGGTTTTGAGAATGGGTTTTATGTTGACGGCGCTTACACCTGGCTGCCGGAAGCGGAGCAAACCACGCCGTTTTCTCAAGTGGTCGGCGGCGCAATCATCGCGGGCAGCGCCGCCGGAAACCGCCAGCCGTATGCGCCCAAGCACATGCTCACCGCTGCGGCCGGGTATGCCGCGCATGGCTTCGATGCCTTGCTGGAAGCTGTGCATGTAGGCGCGCAGTTCGCCGACTTTGCCAACACTGTTACGCCAACAGCCGACGGCCAGCGCGGCGAGCTGGCAGCATACACAATTTTGAATGCGGCGCTCAATTATCATCTTCAACCTGCGCATATGACGTTCTTTATTGCCGTCAAGAATCTTACGGACAAAACCTACATCGTCGATCGCACGCGCGGCATTCAAGTCGGCAGCCCGCGGCTGGTGCAGGTGGGAAGCCGGTACGCGTTTTAAGGAACGGCGGCAAAGTTGCAAAAATTTCTCCGCTGAAAATGCCGCCACCGGTGGTGACATCATGCTTGCGCAAGACGAAAAGAGTTATATCTTGCCACACATGTTTTGCGCCTGCTACATTCATCGCCGGTTGCCGCGCGCGCTTTGCGGCGTGTTGCTGATGGCGTTGTTCTCCGTTACCGGCGGCGTGCACATGCTGCCGGTTTTTTATGGACAACGCGCGCCTGCGCACAGCCGTTGCGCGCACGGTTGCAGCGGCGTCTGTTGCTGCACCGGCGCAGCAGCCGGCCAGGCTTGCGGTGAAAAGCCGGCCTCCGCTCAAAACGATTCTCATGCCTACGCCTCTTGCGGCGCTTCCACGCCGCAAGATTTGTTTCTCATGCTGCGCTGGGAGGCGTTGCCGCAGCGTGTTGATGATATTGCGCCCCGGCTTGCCTGCCAGGATTTGAATTTCTTTTTCGTATTAATCTCTCACCGCGATTTTACGCGCCTCCCGCCCGATCCCCCGCCCCGTTGGAGTTGAATAAAAACGGTTGTTCTGCCCGCTCAGGGTTGATTTTGAACTGTGTCGTGGTTCAACATTCATGTTGAAAAAAATTAGTTTTCGCAGCATGAATGTTGCGCCACGATTTTGTCGAGATTCCACAAATATCACGAGCATCAACTCTCCACGGAGATTTTATGAAAACCTTTGGTATGCGAACGGCCATTTTCGCCTGTTTGCTTTACGCCGGCGCGGCATTGCCGTGCTCGATCTGCCGTTGCGGCGATCAGAGTTTCTTTCTCAACAATGCTCAAAAACTGGACGCCGGACGCCTGCTTTTTGCGGTTGAACATTTCAACACCCGCAAAAACAGCGTGCATTTGCACAATACTCATGAGGACGATCATGGTCACGGTTTGGCCAAAACCGGCTCTCCCCAGCGCTTGCAACATTTAATCGAAGTGCCGGAATCACATTTGCAAAATGACGTGCAACTCTCGCTGAAATATGGCCTGAGCAGCCGGATTATGTTGATGGCCACAGCGCCGTACACGTTCAATCGCATCTCCACGGCTGAGGGCGCGCAAACCGCCAACGGCTTGGGCGATCCGGAAGTTTTGGCCATTGCGCAGCTCTTGCAGTTTGGCGGCGCGTGGCAGTTGCACGGCCTCGCGGGCGGGCGCATTCCGCTTGGCGCTTCCGATCAAAACGATGACGCGGGCGAGCGGCTCAATCAGCATCTGCAAACCGGCAGCGGCGCGTGGGCCGGCATTTTCGGCGTGCAGCTTTTGCATGCCTCCGGCAATGTGCCGCTGTTTTTCAGCGCGAGCTATCAAGCCAACGGCGCGAATGATCACGATTTTGCTTACGGCAATATTTTTCGCTTCAATGCTGCGGCGCAAAAAGGATTGGCCGGCGCGCTTGATGTGATCGCCGAAATCAACGGCCGCGTCGCCGATTATGACGACGAAGGCGGTCAAAGCGACGTCAACAGCGGCGGCACCGCGGTGTATTTTTCTCCGGGATTGCGTGTGCGGCTCGGCGGCGTGATGTCGCTGCGCAGCCAGGTGCAAATTCCCGTAGTGGAAAATCTGCACGGCGTGCAAACTGAAAAAGTGAATGTGCGCACCGGCTTGATGTGGGCGCTGTAACCTGAACTCCAGGCGGCGCTGCAAAACACAGACGGTGTGAAAATCTGGG
>SZPB01000020.1 GCA_030263535.1 Cytophagia bacterium CHB2 | reverse complement strand
ATACGTGCGGAACAACATCAGCGCGCCGCCGGGAGGGCCGTACTTGCCGGCCATAATGTCTGCGAGTTTGTATCCGGCGGTCGTCGTGCTCGTATCGAGCAGGCGCTGCAAATAAACGCCGCGTTTGCCCTCGTATTCGAATTTGAAATAATCTGTGAAGCGCGTGTCGCCGGTCGCTTTCGCCAAGCCTTTCGCAATGCCCGCGAGAATCGCGAGATCGTCTTTGCTGTCGAAGACCGGCGGAATGCCGCCCTTCCAAATTTGCAAAAACGGATTCGAGCAACTGCCGGTGACTTCCAAATCTTCGAATTCGAGCCACGAGTTGGCAGGCAGCGCGAGATCGGCATATTCAATCGAGGCCGTCATCTGAATGTCAATCGAGACGATCATTTCGATATTCGGATTGACGTTTTTGATCATCTCATACGCCCACTTCGCGTTGTTGATGAGATTGACGTTGGTGAAAATCAGCGCCTTGGTCGGCGTCGGCATGTGCGTGTCGCCGGTGAAAACTTTGCGGCCATATTTCGGCGTGTCGACGATCAGCGCCTTGTCGCCGTGATTCCAATACGCCGGCTCTTCGTCCTTCGTGTACGCATGTGCATGAATACTTTTGCCGGGCGCATTCGGGTCGAGATTCGGCTCGAATGGGTCTTCGGCGACCCAGCCTTTGAAGCCGGGCCCCGTCCACGGCGAGCCTTGAAAGAGCGCGGCTTTGTAATTTCCCGCCCACGTGTGGCAACCCGCGCCGGGCTTGCCGATGTTGCCGGTGAGCATCAGCGGCAAATACGCGGCGCGGTTCATCTCCGTCGCGTGGAACCAGTGATTGATGCCCTCACCCTGATGAATCGCCACCGGCTTCATCGTCGCGATATCTTTGGCCAACTGCTCGATCAAATTCTTCGGCGCGTCGGTCATCTCGCAAACCGAGGCGAGATCGTAATCTTTCAGATGCACTTGATACAGCGTCCACAGCGTCGCGACTTCGATTTCTTTGCCATCGACGAGTTTGATTTTGAAACTGCCGTCTAAAACCGGATCGAGGCCTTTTTTCTCCAGTGTTTCGCCGATGTCATCGCGCGTGATGGCAGCCGCCTTGTTCGTTTTCGCATCCCAAATCACATAATCGCCGAGCTTGTCGTGTTGCTCTTTGGTCATGCCTTGAATTTTCATCGACGGGCCGTCCGGGCCGAGCGTGGTTTTATAATCGGGAAAAACTTCGTGCGCGCGCAGGCGTTTGAGATTGTCTTTGCGCACCAGCAGCGGCAGATCGGTGAATTGCTTGACGAATTTTTCGTCGTACCATTTGTTGTCAATCATGATTTTGGTGATGCCAAGCCACAGCGCTGCATCGGTGGCCGGGCGAATCGGAATCCAGTAATCGGCCTTCGTCGAAGGCGGGCCATATTCCGGCGCAATCACCACGATCTTCGCGCCGCGCTCCATGCACTCGATGAACCAATGCGAATCCGTGAGCTTGTTTTCCACCAAATTTTTGCCGTCCATGATGATCAATTTGGAGAAGCGCAGATCGTTGAAATCGCAGTCGGAAGCTTGCAGGCCATGCACCCACGGATGGCCGGGCGCTTGATCGCCGTGCCACGTGTAATTCGACCAGTTGCGTCCGGCGAGCGCCTTGTCGTGACCCACGCCGCGAATTTTCGCATCGAGCAGGGCGAGCGAGTTGTTGAGGCGATACATGCCGTATTTGCCCATAACGCCGAGCAGGCCCATGCCGCCGCGCATCTTCACGCAGCGCGTGCCGGCGCCGTGCGTCGCCTCCACCATTTCAGGTTGATAGCCTTGATCGAGCAAACGTTTCTTGCCCTCTTCGCCGCTGTAGCGCGTGGAAATGGCAACGAGCGCTTTGGCGATATTGTCGGACGCGTCTTCCCAAGAAATTTGCACAAACTCATCATCGCCGCGACTATCAAATTTATATTTTGATTTTAATTCCGGCGTGAGCTCGGGAAAGCCGGCATCGGCCCACGCTTTCCAGCCCTTGCGCACGATCGGATGCTTCAAGCGATACGGCCCGTAAATGACGCGATGGAACGTGTAGCCTTTCGCGCACTGGCGCGGGTTCCAATTGTTCGTCGCATGATTGCCGTAAATGTCGGCGTAATCCTGATAATCATACGTTGCGCCCATGCGGGTGACGATGCCGTTGCGCACATACGCGCGCACGCGGCAGGCATGCGTGTCGTTCGGCGAGCACACCCAGTCAAAAGAGGAATCATATTTGTATTGATCGCGATAAATCTTTTCCCAATTGCGATTCACCGAGCCGGCCAGCGGATTTTGATCAGGATCAACCGAGGCCAGAAGATGCAGCGGCAATCCCATATTCAGCACCGTTGTTCCCGCGCCCACGCCCATCCAACGCAGGAAGGCACGGCGGTTCATAATGCCGAAATCATCAATCGTCTGTGACATGAGCTTCTCCTCGTTATATGGAGTATTGGATTGATGGATCAATGGATTTTTGGATTGCTGGATTGTTGGATTACTGGATTGATGGTTTTACAAATAATGGAATACTTATCATTCCATTAATCCATCAATTCACTAATCCAGCAATCCATCTATTTGGCAATGATGAGATCCTGCCAAATCGTGACTGACTTCTTACCATCGCGATCGCCGGCGCTGCCGTTCCACACCGCGAAAGACACGCGCACCGTTTGGCCGGGCGTCAAGTCAAACAAATTCTTGGAGGCTTTTGAATCTTTGGAAGCTGCTTTAAGTGCGCGACGAAAGATAACGCGGTACGTGCCGATGTCATAAGCGCCTTTGGCCGTCACGAGTTGATCGGGAATCGGATGCGCTTTGAGCGTGCCGAATCCTTGCGCGTGCAAGGCCTCGGCCGCGCTTTCGCGGGTGGGATCGGAAACGATATTGCCCGCGCCCCAACCAGTGATGAACGTCGGGTCGGATTCCATCGTCAGTGCGCGCCGCGTCGGTTGCTCGAGCGCGGTGCGCATCAAATTCGGATAGGAGTCGATGCCGATGTTGGGATAGACTTTGTCGAGGTCTTGAAAAGCCGCTTCCATATCCGCCTGCCGCTCTGCCTTCCACATCCAAATATTGACAAAGCGGCCTTTCTCGCCCATGCCGAAAAACGGCGGATCGGGATCGAGCGTAAATGACACGGCCGCGGCGTCGCGGAAATCCTGCACGCGCATCGCGGTTTTGTCATTGGTGTCGTCGTACCACATCAGGCGCAGCGCCAGCTCTTTGCCGTCGTGCACCGCTTGCACGGTTAATATCTCCGGGCGATCGTTGCGCCACCACAGCGGCATCATGTGGAGATTGACCGGCGTGGCCTCGCGCCAAACACTCGCATCGGGATGATCGGGAATCAGCGGTACATAACGCGCAACGATTTGGAACTTTCTCATCTCTGCACGTTCGCGCTGCTCGGGACTCGACATCGACAAAATAAAATGCGTCAAGTCCCAGGCATCAGCGCCATATGACCAATCACTCATGGGCATCGGCGTGCCGGGCAAACCGGCAACAATGCGGCGATAAACCTCCTGCGGCTCGGGAATGCCTTTAAAAACGCCGACGGTCAAATCGCGCGGCCGCGTGGGATAACCTTTCTCGTCAAACTGTTCCTGCACGCCATCGCCTTTGCCTTTTTCGCCATGACAAGAGGCGCAGGCATCGCGGAAAAATTCTTGTGCGCGGCTGGCAGCTTCGGCAGTGTACGGCGGCTCCGGCGGAACTTTGATAACGCCCGCGCCGCTTTCACTCTCGGCGGTATTCGGTTGAATGGGGTTTTGCGCAAAGGTTTTAATATAATGCACCAGCCCCCAGCGTGTTTGTTCCGGCAAATGCGCCCACGAGGGCATGGCCGAGCCGGGAATGCCGCGTGAGATTGTCGTGTACAAATCCTCATCGGTGGGCAGTCTTTCCCAAGTTGAGACGATGCGGTATTGGCCGGCGATGAAATCACGTGGCTTGGGATAGAGTAGATAAGCCGCCTCACCTTCGCCGTCGCCGTTTATGCCGTGACAGGGGGCGCATTGTTGCGCGTATATCTTTTCCCCTTCGGCCAAAAGCGCAGGCGAGCTGGGTATTTTTTGGGTGGGGCGATAGGCAAAGGTTATGAGGCCGGAGTGGGGATCATCGGCATGCCACGCGGAAGCAAAACCCAGCAAACCAAGTCCGGCAAAGCCGAGGGACAGCGCACCTGCGGCGACACGAGGAGAGGATAAAATTTTCATGGCGGGGCCCTTCCGTTGAGAAAGGTGAGCCGCGCGCGGGACAGTCTAAACGCGGCACGATTTAAGATATTTTTATCCTGTTTTTGTGCAATATAACGCTTTCCGAATTATTGTCAAGAGATTTTTCGGATTTTTTTATCCTGTATTATTGCATCTCACCGGTGTGTGCACTATATTGGCGGCGTGCAGTTTAACCGCGATGGCGAAGCATAAAACAACAAAGGAAACGGTTATGCCTGTCATCTTTAGCCGCGCTTGTGAATATGCCTTGCGGGCTTTGTTGGAAATGGCGCAACAACCCGAGCAGGTATCCTGGGCCGTGCAAGAACTGTCGGCCCGTACCGACACGCCCGCGCCTTTTCTCGCCAAAACGTTTCAATTGTTGGTGAAGGGCGGGGTTCTGCATTCCGTAAAAGGCCGCCGGGGAGGTTTCACGTTTGCGCGCTCGCCGGGGAAAATTTCTCTTATGGAAATCGTCGATATCATCGACGGCGATGCCCTCACCAAAAATTGTGCGCTCGGCCTGCCCGCGTGCAGCGACGTCAATCCCTGTCCCTTTCATTCTCGCTGGAAGGGCATTCGCAACACGATTACAACTGCATTGCGCAACGGCACCTTGTTGCGCATGGCGCAAGATAATTTGTCGGCAGCCGCCAAGCATAAAAGCAAGGCCGCCAAACCGCGCCGTTTCAGCCGCGGTTCCTCGTGAACGGTTTCACGGCAGCAGGCGCGCCGCAATGCGGAATCCGATATCCTGGCTGCTGTGCTCCGGTTGAAACGCATCGCGATAGGCAACGTGCAGCAGGGCCACGCTTGCGCTGTACCACGAGCCGCCGCGCGCCACGCGCAAGCCCGGCGTGTCGTCGTGGTTGCGCTCATCATCAACATAAGGATGTTCTTTATTAAAAGACCGGTTGATCGATTGCGTCCATTCCACCGTGTTGCCGGTGAGATGGTAAACGCCGAAACGATTCGGGCGGTAGGAGGAGTAGGAATCTTGTATCCCGACGACAGTCACGACTGCGTCGGGATTTTTTTTCCAATTATATAATGACGTTTCATTGTCGCTGATGAACATACTCAAACCATAATCCAAATTATCGGGCCCGCGGCCGGCTTTCTCCCACTCGGCTTCGGTGGGCAGAACGAACAACCAGCGGCCGTTGCCGATTTTTTTCGTCAGCCATTTGCAATACGCACGGGCTTCAAACCAATTTACCCACACCACCGGCTGATCGGGCTGTCCGAAGCGTTGGTAGTCCGCATCTTCAGATGTCAACCGGGCAGTCACGTGAGACGGCTTGGAGGCCATCCAGCGTTTTCCAGCCTCCGTCCAGTTTGCCGCATCGGCGTAGCCCGAAGGATCGTCGAGAAATTCGCGGAACTCGGCATTTGTTACTTCAAAGGGATTGATAAAATATGCCGAGAGCCAAAGATAGTGCGGCTCGCGCGGATTCGAACAATCGCCAAAAAGAAAACTGCCGCTGGGAATATAAACAAATTCCGGCGAATGGGAGAGAAGGCGGGGCGGATAAGTCCGGGGCAACGGGCGCAGCGTCACAAGGAACGCACCGCCATCATCCGGACCGGAACGATAGCCCTGAATCGGCGCGGGAATGAAAAGATTATTTCCGCCATGCTCGGCGCGCAGGAAATAATTGCCGCGCGGCAACCAGAGCCGCTGACCGTTGAATGCCGCGACACCGGCAGTGTCCGCAAGATTTTTTCCCGCTTTGAAAAGAGCAACGCGTGCGTTAATGAGGTTGGAAACGATCAGCTCGGTTTCTTCCCGCTGGTAATGAAGCTGTTCGTTTCGCTCGCGTTCGGCCCACCATTTTGCCAATACGAAACTCACAATGGCGAGCACGAGGACCGCTAATCCGGCAGCGATAAAAAATTTTTTCGTCACCAATTCGCCTCAAAAAAAGTGAAGTCAGGCTTGGACGCAAAGGACTGAGATGGTATCCAAACTCATGGCGTCCAAGCCTGACTTCGCATTTTCCCTTCTTTCAAATATCCTGTCGATTGAGCAAACGTTGCGAGATGAAAAGCGGGACAGCAATCCAAACCGTCAATCCGAAAACCAGAAGCAACACACTCGCCATCTTGCCCCCGAGAAAACGCAACAACGCTGCACCCGCGGCGCCAAAGATGGTGACGCCATCAATCACAATGAGAGAGGCAACGCGCGCCATGTCAACCGGATTGCCGAATAACGAAAGGAACAAAAACGCATTCGCGGATTTGCCCTTCAGTAAAAGCGTGCCGCCCACCGCGAGCAAATCATAAAACAATACAAAGAAAAACCACAAGAATAGCGAGACGCCAAAGGCGCGCGCTTTGCGTTGATTGGCGGTGGCAACCAAAACGGCGAGACACAAGAAAACCAACGCCAGGGCCAGAGAAAGCGCAACGAACATCGCGTAACGCAGCAACTCGCCCGGGCCGTGTGCCGCAATGATCATGGCGCCGGCAACCGTGAAACCGGTCAGCGTCGAAATAACCATGGAGCCAAACACGCCGAGCAACTTGCCGAGCTGCACTTCACTGCGCAGCACCGGTTGTGAATAGAGCAGCTCGGTTGCGCCTTTGTCGCCCGTGAAACTCAGCGTGCCCATGATGAGCGCCACGAGCGGCACGAGATAGAGCACGAGATTCAAAATGCTCGCCGAGGTGCGCGTAAAATTCTGCACGCCGTCAAAGCCTTCCGCGCGCATGCCAAAATACGAAACACTCACCACCAACGCGCCGAACACAACGGCGAAAATGAGCGTCCATTTGTTGCGCATGTTGATGATCAACTCTTGCCGGGCGATGTCAAAAATTGTTTTCGTGTCCATTATTGCATTCTCGGTTGTGCGCGCATGCTTTGATTTCAGATATCGCAGCATCGCCAGCAGTTTCATACTCCCAAAGCTTTTGCGGCAGCGCCGTATTCATCCGGGCGAACGTAGATGACATAACCATAACTTCCTTTGCCGTCCGAAATGCCGCTGGAAGCATAGACATTGACGTTCGCTTCATAGAGTTTCATGTGAATCCCGGCCAGCGCGCCCAGTTCATCATCACCCTGCACCAAAAGCGCGGGGTGCGGTCCGTCCAATGCAAGCCCGGCCTTGTCGGCAGCGTTCTTCATCTTCAAGGTGTCTTCCGGAAAAAGCGTGAGTTGCGTGCGCATCGGCCCCATGGGCACGCCCGAAAAAGCGAGCAGGTTGATGCCCAGCTCTGCCAGTTGCGAAAGCAGTTTGTACGCCTCGCCGGATTGATCTTTGATGGTCGTGTAAAAGTAATCGACGCGACGAATCTTGAATGACATGATTACCTCCTTCTGCCTGCGACGACGTTTAGGAAACATGCCGTACATGCAATAACAACGCGCAGCTTGGGCTTGCCGTAATTAAAAAATCATTCTCTTGTTGGAAATTTTTCGCGGTACTCTCGCGCTTGCGCGGGATCGGCAAATGCGATTTTGCCGGAGCCCATGGGCGTTTGCAGACTCGTCTGCACGATGGTGCTGTGCTCGTAGAGCAGCCAGTTTTTGGTCTCGTAATCCTTCACAAAGGCTGCGGAAATCTTAAGCTCCCCGGACTTTTCCTGGAATTTCTCCAAACAGCCGAGATCATCGAATTTGAAAACGTCGCCAGCAGTTGTGATGATCTCTGAGGCAAACACCGGCTCTGAGATGGCCATGCGGCATTGGCTGCACATGTCTTCGGGATAAATGTCAACGGGTTTGATTTCGGAGGGGCCGCAAGCAAATAAATAAACGGCGCACGCAGTGACGCAAAGGCGCAAAGTGTACGCCAAGCTTTTTCTTTGCGGCACCTTTACGTCTCTGCGTCTTAGCGTGAAGTTTTTGTATCTTGCCAGCGTTCTCATTTTTCCAATCCGACATAATGCAAATACATATCTTCAATCGTGCCGTTGGCTAAAAACGTTTTACGGAGATTTTCAATCGCCTCCTGCGCCACAAGTTTGCCGCTCACAAAAATGCCGACGCGATCGGCGAGTTGTTCGGCTTCGGCGAGCAAATGCGTGGAGAAAATGATGGTTTTGCCGCGCGCTTTCTGTTCCAGCACAAAATCGCGGAATCGCTTCACGCCAACGGGATCGAGGTTCGCCGTAGGCTCATCGAGCAGCAAAATTAGCGCATCGGGCAGCGCTGCCACCGCCAACCCCAAACGCTGCACCATGCCGCCGGAAAACTCGCTCACCGGCTTGTCGGAAAACCCGTTGAAGTTTGCGGCCGCGAGCGCTTCATCCGCCAGCGCTTTTGGTAATTTGCGCACGCGATCGTAAAAACGCATCACTTCACGCGCCGTAAGATTTTCGGGAAACACCACGCGCTGCGGCAAATAACTGAGCAACCGCTTTGCGGCTTTGGGATGCTCACCCACGTCGAAGCCGTTCACCAGCACGCGCCCCGAGGTCGGCACATTCAAACCCACGATGGTTTTCATGGTCGTGGTTTTGCCGCTGCCATTCGGACCGAGAAATGCAAAAACTTCGCCTTCGTTGACGCAAAATGATATATCGTCAACGGCCGTGAATTTGCCGTAGCGTTTGGTGAGATGTTCGACTTGAATCATGTTTCTCTCTAAAGTTGAGTGAAGCCAGGCCTGAACTCAGCGGATCAAAGCATCCTCCAACCCTTTGAGTCCAAGCCTGGCTGCATTCGAGCTGCGCAGATCAACCGGCCGCATCAGTGGATGCTCATCCGCTTCGTTGTTGATAGCGATGATCGGAAACGCCTTCGTCGCAGCGGCCAGCGCTTGCGAAGCTGGACTGTAAAGATAGAGGCGCAGATTCGGCGCGCGGCCTTCGAGGTAATCAAATACGTTTTGAATCTTCATTGGAACGTCGCCGATGCCGTCGTGATCGAGATCGTAGCCTTCATAGGTACTCCAATAATTGCCGCGGCCGTTTTCACTCCAATGCGTTTCCGTGCGTTTGCCCACCAGGGACAACGGGCTTAAATTATCGATGAAATTGTTTTCCGAAAAAACATTTTGCACAGAGTTTTGATACATTTGCAACGCCACGTCGTTTTGCGCAATCACGTTGCGGCGAAACTGATTGCCCGTCGAGGCCTCGAAGAACATGCCGACTGCATTGTTAACGATCACATTCGAATCTGCGACCGCCTCGTGGCAATCCTGAAATAGGATGCCGAACGAGGAGAACCCGCGATTGTGCGCGAACACGTTGCGGCGCAGATGAATGCCGCGCGAGTACATGATGGCCGCGCCGGCGACGTTGTGGTGAAACTCGTTTTGCAGAAAAATATTCGAATCCGCGTACATGTAGTGCAGGCCATAGCGTACGCCAAAAACTTCATTGCGCGCGATAAATGTGTGATTCGCGTATTGAATATAGAAACCGTCGCGCACATCAGTAATCACGTTGTCCACCAGCCGGTTCCAGCGCGAATTCCACAAATGAATACCGCTGCCGCGCTCGCCCAGCTCAAGTCGTTTGCGGCCAACAATGTGATTCTCCGCAATGGTATTGTGATCGGCTTGAAAAAGATAAATGCCGAATAAAATATCGCGCAAGCGATTGCCGGCAATCACATTGCCGTGCGATTTGATCAGAATGCCGGCGTCTTCATCCACAAGCATGCCGCCGCAGCTTGCCACCTCGAACCCCGTGACGGTGCAGGAATCCGCAGTAATGGTGAGGCAACTGCCCTTGCCGTTGGCGTGCAACACCGGCCAATCGCGGCCGATCAACGTGAGCTTCTTAGCAACGATGAAATTGCCTTCATAAACGCCGGCGGGAACGAGAATCGTGTCACCGCGTTGTGCGCGGCGCAATGCGGCGTGCAGATCGAATGAAGCTCGCGCCGTGCTTGTATCGGCAGACCCAGCCTCACTCTCCATTTGCGCGGGCGGGCGGGCATGCGTCAATCCCAACAGCAAAATGAAGATTAAAGTATGGCCGACCAAGATAAACCCTAGCCTTTTGAAACGCACCGCAGCGGAAAGCTTGAGAGTGCCGTAAACAGCATGCAACGTTATCGGCACGAACGCAGCAAAAGCCAACAGCGGCGCGAACAATGTGAGGGTAAACACACCGATCACCAGTAAAACGGCGAGATGATACACCAAATTCAGCTTGCCAATTGAAAGCTTCTCATGCCAGGACAGTGTCGTTTTTTTCAGAGTCGTCGCGCGGATTTTCATATGTACGTAAACCGCGCTGCAACCAAAAAAGAGAATACTGAACAGCCACAGCAGCACGGCGGTTTGATCGATTCGCGTTGTGCTCACATAGTAGGCCGCCGGCGCGGTGAGCGCCAATCCCGCCATCGCGATGAAATCGCTCACCAAGCCTTTGGCATGGCGGCGCATCCACAAAAAGTGAACGATGAACAGGAAAGCCGCAGCCGCGCCGATCATTAACAGCAGCCACAATTTCTGCCGGAAAAGCGGCAGCAGCGCAAGCCCGCCGAGAGTCAAATCAACCGTTGCCCAAAAATGCGCAGCACGCAAGCGTTGCGGCGCTTGAACCGAGCCGCCATGATGGCGCAAGATAATTTGCAGCGGCACATAGCTGAGGAAAAATGCCAGCGCCGCAATCGCAAGAACAACAACGTTCCCATGCCACTCGTCCGCCGCACTCGCGCCGAGGATCAGCGGCGCGAGCAGCACGGCCCACGCGCCGTGCTCATTGGGGAGAAGTGGTGAGGGAATTTTCATGGGAGACATCTCACTCAAAGGCTTTTTATTTCAACACAGAGATTGCAAAAGGATTCTTCGCGCTTTGCTGTTATGGTTTGTTTTTTTGCCAGGCTTTGCGCGAGAGCCACATGGCCATAAGCAACAACAGCGGCATAACGGCCATGAAATAGGAACCAACATTGGGATAACTGTATACTTCAAAATTTGCCAACGTTTGATGGCCGATCAATGGCGGCGTAAACGGCGCGACTTTCACGGCAGCGGTGGGATCAAGCTCATGGCCATAAACATACAGTTTGTGATAGAAACTCCACAGCGAAAACAATCCAAAATAGGAAAACATCACAAACACGTCAACCAGCTTCGACATTTTGCCCAGCACCACCACGCGCAACGCCAGCAGCATAACGCCGCCAATGACAAAGGGAATCCACTTGAATTCGGTGAATTCTTCCTCTTTCAATTCGCGCATGCCGATGTAGTGATTGAGCGCATTGATTTCTCTTAGATCGTCGCGATAAGCGCTCTGGCCGCCCTCCAATTTGTACGAATAAATCTTCAGCAGCAGCCCTTCCGGAAACTGGTTCGAGTACAGTTTCAAATTCCACAATGGCAAGAAATACGTCGGCAGCAAAAACAGCGCGGCGACTAAGATCAACACCCGGCTGCGAAAATCTATTGGCGTTTCAAAAAAGGAATTGGCCTTGTCAATGTATTTTTGCATCACATTCTCCATTAACTGCCCGGGCGCTTTTGGGATATAACTTTCGCAAGACTTCAACCGCGAATAGGCGCGAATCTACGCGAATAAAAAATTAGCGTTCTTTCGCGTTAATTGGCGGTTCAAAAATTGGAAGCGTTATTCAAAAGGCGATCCTTGGCGCCCGAGCAGCGCGATTATAGCCCTACGGCTTCACCAGCAAATATCCCTGCATTTCCTGATGCAGCGCGGAGCAGAAGTTCGTGCAATAAAACGGGAACACGCCGGCTTTGTCCGCAGTGAATTCGATGACTTTGGTTTCGCCCGGATCCGCAACGATATTGAGATTGTACTCATTCAAACCAAAGCCGTGCAACTCGTCCGTGGTTTGCTCGATGTTGGTCATGTAGATCGTGACCTTGTCGCCTTTGTTGACTTCAACATTCCACGGCTCAAAACTGCTGCGCACCGCGACCATATAGACTTCGACGTTCTTGCCGTTGCGTTCCACGCGCGCATCCTTCACATCCCAAATCGCCTTGGGATGCTTGTTTTCTTCCTTGGGATAAACTTCGATGGGATTGAGCTTGTCGGCTTTGATGATCTGCGCGTAATGCGGCTCCGGCTCAGTGAAAGCATCATACAGCAACGCCATTTTTTCACCGCTGATGTCAATCAACTGCGACGACTCGGGTTGCGAGGGGCCAACGCTCAAATGCCGGCCATGCGAAAGCTTGTTGAGCGCGATTAAATATTTGCCGTCCGGGCTTTTGGTGTCGCCTTCCGCAGCAGTCAAATGGCCAATGTTGTACGAAATCGGAATCTTATCCACGACTTCCCACGTGCCGAGCTGCCACTTGGCCACTGCGCTCTCGACGAACAATGAGGTATAGGCAAAGCCTTTATCGTCAAATTGCGTGTGCAGCGGGCCGAGGCCGACGTTCACTTCGGCATCTTTCACGCTATCATAATTCAACACCGGCACACCATCTTCATTGCCGGTGAAATCTTTGTTTTGAATCGCGGTCAGCATTTTTTCAATATTGAACACCGTGGTGATGCTTTGCAGCTTGCCGCTAGCAACAATGTATTTGCCGTCCGGACTGACGTCCACGCCGTGCGGCGATTTCGCCGCGGGCAGCAGATAAACCACGCCCTCAGCCTCTTTCGGGTCGATCACCTTTGCGCCGCCAATCATTTTGAACTTGCCGTCCGCAATCGCCTTCTCTGCATTTTTCCAATTCACGGCCACAACATAATCGCGATCGTTTTGCGAGGCCGTTACTTCGAGCTTGCCGGTGGCGCGCTCGCTGTTGTAGCATGTCCAGAAGCCCCAGTCCGCGCTCGGGCCTTTGCCCGCGTCACCCAAATCATAGTTGAAGGGCGGCATCAACACTTCCCAGCCCAGCGTCATCTCACCGGTATTTTTATCTACTGCAATGCCTGCCACGATGCCTTTGAATTTCGTCGCATAGTCTTCAATTTTTTCATACGTGCCGCGCGGCAGTGGAATTGAAAAGCGCGAGCCGGCGAGCACGTATTCGGTATTCTCGGTCGTAAACGAGGAACAATGATTGCCGGAAACGTTTGCAATCGGCCCGAAAACTTGTTTGGTTTTGAAATCGCGCAGATCAATGCGCGCCATGCGGTTGTTGGCGTTGTCAGAAATGAACAGCCAGCGTCCGTCATAGTCGCCGTTGGTCTCGCTCAATGAGGGATGATGTGCATCGCCCCAGGTGAAGCCGCCCAGCATTTCTTTGGTTTCTTTGTCGAAACCATAGCCGGTAGCGGGATACGGCGTGAACACTGGAATGGTAACGAGGTGGCGCATGGAAGGAATGCCATAAACATAAACCTGCCCCGAATGCCCGCCGGATTTGAAAACGTAATACTCATCCAAGTCACCGGGCGCGACATACGTTTTGAGCGCCGCTTCTTGCAAATCCGAGCGCACGCCGGCGCGGCCGGCTTTTTTCTCGCCGCCGCAGCCCATGCCGATAATGACGCCCATGAAGAGAGTCAAGCCAATCCACAAGAGAATCTTTGAGCGCATGTGTTTCCTCCTTCAAGGAATAAAAAGTTGTGGGGTTAAGATTGCTTCGTTGTTTTCAACAAGGATATTTGGGTTATTGGGCGGATTCCGCTTGCTGTAGTTTCCTCTGTTCATACGCATAACGCATCTTGGCAATCGCTTCCTGGCGTTCCTCCGGCGTCAATGGAATCATGGTGGCAAGCACGACTTCCATCGTGCCCGTGGGCCGCATGAAAAAATCATCTAGCGTGCGGCCAAAACGCGATTGCACGTCTTCCACAGCCAGCGATAAATCCGGCCCGATTTGCGCTGCGGCTTCCACGCCCAGCGAAGAAACCGAATGGCAAACAAAGCAATTCTTTTTCACAAAGAATGAGCCTGGGCCTTCGCTCATGCGTTTCTCTTTTTCGATCTCTTCCGGCGTAGGAATATCACGCACGTTGTGATTGGGAAAATATTCGATCGGCAGATTGGTTTTCTTCCAGCTCATCACCAGCATCGTCAGCGCTTGCGCGTCCATGCTGGAGAAGTTGAAATTTGGCATCACGGTTTCCGGCACCAGTTCTTTGGGATTTTTGAAATGCGCCGCCTGCCAGGTGAACTCCGAATGAAAGCCTTTGATGCGTTCATAATTGAATTGCTCGGGAGATTTGTCGCCCTCCCACGTTAAATCCGGCCCGACCGTGCCGCCGCGGCCGTTGATGACGTGACACGCGCGGCAGCCTTTGTCATGCACCAATTGTTTGGCGCGATTGATATAGCCCGCGCCTTTGGTTTCTTTGTCATAGCGATGGCAGACGTTGCAGTTCATTTGCATCAGCGCCTTTTTGTCGCTGAGCACATAAAAATCGCCCAGTTCCTTGCCTAGCATCGGCTTTTCCCAATGCTCGACCAACCCGTGCGCGGCTTGCATATCCGTGGCGAAACCTTGCCCGCCGTGACAACTCGTGCAACCGTATTTGGCAACGGGATGCTTCTGCAAAATTTCTTTGGGATGCGTGCGATGCGGCTCCGGCGCGCTTTCCAGGCCTTTCCATTCGATGCCCTGATGGCAGGTCACACAGCGGTCGGCTTGGTTCAATTCCTTCACATAAATTTGCTGCAAACCCGTGGGCACGGCAGCGGCGCGCTCGGCGCCGAGCTTATCCGCAATCAGGCCGCGGAACTCGGATTGATACGCCTTCCATTCCGGGGTGAAATGGTCGTAAAAGCCGTATCCGCTCAGCACGAGCACCGCAAGACCGAGCAGACTCACGATGAGCTTGTCGGTCTTTACAAAGGTGAGTTTTTCTCGAATTGTTTTATGGTCCATGTCACTCTACCTAAAAGTTTGTAGTAGCGCCTTCAGGCGCAGAATGACCAGATTTTATAGATGCTTTCTTCATGCGCAAGGGCATTTGCTAAATCCAAAAGTTTAGCGCCTGAAGGCGCCACTCCGAACTAGAACTTCACCGGCATGTCGGGCCATGCTTCCCACGGCCAATAGAAATTCCAATACGGGCCGCGCAAAAACGTGCCGATGATCATGAACACGATGATCATTACGCAGATGCCGATGAAAACCCAATTTTGCGCGCTTCTTTCTTTCGCAAACCACACCCCTACAGCCTTGAGACTCGAGCGGTCGCGATACGGCCACCACACCGCCAGCGCCAGCAAAATACCCGGCAACAAAATGCCGCCGATGAGCGCGCCATTAATCGTGAACGAACCGATCTTGACGGTTGTGATGGTGACGATTTCTTGCAGCCAGAGAAAATACCACGGCGCTTTGGCGGGATTGGGCGTCACTGCAGGATTCGCCGGCGCTTCCAGTGGCGCGCGGAAGATAATCGCCAGTACGGTAGTCACGACAAAGGTCAGCAGCATCACCAGCCAAATACGGCGCAGAAGATGCGGCGCAGAAGACACGGTGTTTTTTTCCTCATCGATCATCGTGTTTTGCACGTGCACCGTGGCGCCGTTGGTAATGCCCAGCAGCGAATAGGTTTTGCTCTTCACCGGCGCGATTTGTTCCGGTTTTTGATCGAGGGCTTCGCGATCAGCAACGGCCAGGCCTCCGTCTTTGCGCACGCGCCACATGTGATAAGAGAACAGCAGCAGCACGATCATCGGCAGGAAGAACACATGCAACACATAAAAGCGCAGCAGCGTGTTTTGATCGATGGTGTTGCCGCCCAACAGGAAGAAACGCATAGCCTCGCCCACCAGCGGCGCAGAGCTGGCGATGTTCGTACCCACGGTGATGGCCCAATACGCGAGCTGGTCCCACGGCAGCAAATAACCCGTGAAAGAGAGCAGAAGAGTCGTGATCAATAGGACGAGACCGACAATCCAATTCAACGGCCGATTGGCGCCGACCGCGCCGCCGTTTTTATAAGCGCCGGTGAGAAACACGCGCACCATGTGCAGAAATACCGCAGCCACCATCAAATGCGCGGCAATGCGATGCAACGCGCGCATGAGCCAGCCGAACGACACCACAAACTCGATATCCTTTACCGAGGCGTAGGCGCGCTCCACCGAGGGCACGTAGAGAAACATCAGAATCACGCCGGTGAACACCAGAAGCAAAAACAGCGCGAACGAGATCGTGCCGAGCCATAGCGAGTAATTCCACGACAAGCTGGCCTTGCTGATTTTGTTGGGAAACCAATGCAGCAGGAGATTTTTGACGATGGCATCGCCCGCTTCTTTCTCGCTGCCGGGTTTCCACGTCCACGTGAGTCTGTCGTAGAGCTTCTTTGTTGATGCTGCTACAGGCATTCATTCACTCCCTTGTTTGTAGTAGCCCCTTCAGGGGCATGGAGGTTGCATTGAGGAAAGCGCCTGAAGGCGCGACTACGAACCTTACACCGTCAATCTAAAATTCTGTTCGACTTCGCTATTGAGATCAACCACAAGCTGGCCGTCATCGGGAGAAACCTCGAGCTTGTACCAATTCAGCGGTTCCGGCGCCGGGCCGGCGTAATTCGTGCCGTCTGCGTAGAATTTTGAGCCGTGACAGGGACAGTGAAATTCAAACGGAATCGTCTTCTTTTCGCCGCCCAGCTCGACTTGCTTGGGTTGATTGAGCTTGGTGTATTTCACGGTACAGCCGAGATGTGTACACGATCCGGAAATCGCATAAAACGATCTTCCTTCTTTGAAAACATAAAGCCGCTTGTCTTCGAGAAACGTCACGCCGTCGGCAAGATTGGCCGGCATGCCGATTTTGAATTTTTGTGGCGGCTCGTAGAGCACGTTGGGAATCAGCGCGCGAAACGATTGCCAGCCCAAGCCCGCAAAACCCGCGAGCATGCCGCCGAGGCCGAGCTTCTGCAGAAAGGAACGGCGCGTTTCGGTTTGCGCCTGGTTATTCGTTGATGTCGAGCCATTTTTTTTGAAGAGATTCATGTTCAACACACCTTTGAGGTTGATTCGCGCCTCTATCAGTTGGGTTGTTTCAATTCGTTGGAAAAATTTTCAACGCTTTGTTTTAAAAATCAGACCGGCAATTTGAGTCAGGATTCCTTTTCCTCATAATAAAACACCTCCATCGTCATCGCATCGGTGGGACAGCGAATGGCGCACAAGCCGCAGCGAATGCAGGTATCGTCGTCTTTCAACATCGCCGAGGCCGGTTGAAACGGATCGAGGTTGTACTGCTGCAACAAACTGCTTTTCATCGTCTCATCCAAATCCAATTGCTCGAAGGGCACCAGCTTCAAACAATATTCCGGGCAAATGTCGACACAGCGGTTGCACATCACGCATTTTTCTGCGTCGTAAATGGTTTGAATATGGCACGACAAACAACGCTCGGCTTGCTGCCGTGCTTGCGCTTCGTTATAGCCCTGTTCGACTTCGGAGATGCCGGTGCGGCGTTGCAAATCGATAGTTGGCGGCGCCTGCCGTTCCAACTGCTCGAAATCCTCCGGCCGCGTGAATTGGCGCGTGGGAATTTTTTCGATTAGTAAATTATAAAATGCCTGCGGCTTCACGCCGCGCAGATATTCATCAATCGAAAGCGCGGCTCTTTTACCATTCGCCACCGCGTCGATGATGTTGCGCGGACCAAAAGCCACATCGCCGCCCGCGAAAATTCCGGGCGCCGTGGTGCCCAGAGTTGCTGGATCAATTTTGATGAGCTTGTTCGGCGTCAATTCAACGCCATCCGAAGATTTGAGAAAGGAGAGATCGGTTTGCTGGCCGATGGCGAGAATCACAGAATCAGTGTCAAAAATTTCCGAATAGCCGGCGTCATATTGCGGATTGAAGCGGCCGTTTTCATCATACGTGCGCGTGACGCCGATGAACTCCACCCCCTTGACTTTGCCGTTGTCGCTGAGAAAGCGTTTCGGCCCGCGCTGCGGGTGAAACACGATGCCTTCGCGCTGCGCCTCTTCGAATTCTTCGTGACCCTGCGCCGTGCGCAACACTGGCATTTCTGCGAATGATTCCAGACTGGCAATGTGCACTTCCGCGGCACCGGCGCGCATGGCCACGCGCGCCGCATCAACTGCGGAATGAATGTCCGCAGGCTCCTCCTCCGGGCCGCCGCGTAATGCCATGCGCGCAGCATCAAAAGCGACAAAGCCGCCGCCAATCACCAAAACTTTTTTGCCGAGATTGACGCGATAACCGTTGTTGATGTTGATCAAATAGTCGATGGCTTTGATCACGCCGTCGAGCTGCGCGCCTTCGATATTCAAATCGCGGCCGCGCTGTGTGCCCACGGAAATGAAGACGGACTCATATCCCTGCTGCTTGAGTTCAGCAATGCCGAAATTTTCGCTCAAAGGCGTGTTGTAGCAAATCTCTGCGCCCAGGCTTTTGATTTTATCAATCTCCTTGTCGATCAAGCTGCGCGAGAGGCGATATTCCGGAATGCCGTGGCGCAGCATGCCGCCGGCGATATTCGTGGCCTCGAACACGGTGACGTGATAGCCCATCAACGCCAGATCGTGCGCGCACGAAAGCCCGGCCGGGCCGGAGCCGATGACCGCGACCTTCTTGTTCTTGACAATGTTCTTGCGCGTTTGAATCTGCACGGGCAGATGCCAGCGCCACTTGTTGCCAGCCTCCTGCTTGCCCGCAAACAACTCGTCCTGTTTGTCGGGCGCCAGCGATTCCACACCATACTTTTCGGTGACGAATCTCTTCAACGCGCGAATGCTGACCGGCGCATCGATCTTGCCGCGGCGGCAAAGATCCTCGCACGGCGCCGCGCACACGCGGCCGCACACGCTCGCAAACGGATTGGGCGAGCGCGCGGTGAGATAGGCTTCTTCGTATTTGCCTTCGGCAATGAGCTGCACGTAGCGCCCGGCATCGGTGCGAATCGGGCAGCCCATCTGGCAGGGCACGAGATTTTGCCAGAAGGCCAGATCGGGAATCTGTACGCAGTATTTCTCAGACATAATTATCCGATTTTTAGTTGTGGTATGATTTCTGGATACAATTATTATGCCTAAATAAGACTTTTTTATCTTATTTAAAATAATAAGAAGTTACGGCGGCTTTGCCTTCGGCTTTTCTCAAATTTGCAAAAATTAGGAGATTTTTCTCTCATTTTTGAGAAAAACCACCCCCTGCACCGCAACAACTCGGGGCTTCATGTGCGCCCAAAACCATACAAGGGTGAATTATGAGCCATATCTTTAGCCGGCAATGTGAATATGCGCTGCAAGCGCTGCTTTATCTTGCCGCGAAGACGCCCAATGAGATGACGTCCATCACAGAATTGGCAAACAATGTCAATCTGCCCTCGCCCTTTTTAGCGAAAATACTCCAGAACTTGGCGCATCGCAAATTGCTGCTCTCTTTCAAAGGCCGATCCGGAGGATTTAAACTCGCAAAACCGGCGCGCGAGATTACGCTGTTTCACATCATTGAAGCGCTGGATGGCAGCGACTTTTTGCACACCTGTGTGCTGGGTTTCCCGGCATGCTCGGACAAAAACCCATGTGCAACGCATCAGAAATGGGCGGAACTGCGCGAGGGGATCTCAGACATGCTCAAAAGCAGGAATATTGCAGATATGGCGCAGGATATGAAGCAGTCAAAATATCATGCCCTCTTCAAATGAGTTGACGGCGATCCTGTAATTCCTGCCCTCCTCGCCCGGGAAGCTCCTTCATTTTTTTATTTGCGCCTCCCACTCCTTGTTTTGCGGCTCTCCGCGTTTAGTCGAATGCATCTGCACATATTCGCCGATGCTTTGCAATTGCACAAAAACAAAAATCACACCGCCTTCAATTTGATCATAATGCCAAATTTCATACGCGTAGGAAAGCGCGTTATTCGAAAACCGTTCCACGTCGTCGGGCGGACCATAAACGAGATACACCCGTCCGCGATCGGTTTTCCAGCCGGCGCGGGTATAGTTTTGCAGATGCTGGTTGGCATAGGCCAGCCGGTTGTCATATTCAAGTTTGAATTCATTGTGCGCGGTGTTGGCGGTGGGATCGCGCTTTTGCCAGAAGGCCGTCAAGAACTGGCGTTTGGCCTCCGCACTCGTGAGACTCTTATATGCCTTTACCTCCTCCCGGTCAGCAATGTATTTTGCATGCGCGAAATGCTCATCCAATTCCTCCTCGCTTGCCATTCGATATTCCCGGCTCGCCCGTTGCGCTAGCCCTTCATGCGCCGGGGTTTTCGTTGAATCAGGATGATAAACATAAAAACGCTTGGAGGTTGAGTGCAGGATCGCCCGGTTCGAATCAACAATGGCAAATTCCAGGATAAAAACTCCGGTGGGAAGCGCAGCGATGTTGAACATGCCGGCTTCTGCACTCGCGGATTGTACGCGCTTGGTTTGCACACGGGGCTTTATCATCGGCGCAGGCTGGCCGTTGGCATCTAAAATTTGGCATTGTGTGCGATACGTGCCGGAGAATGAAGCCGGCGAGAGATTGTATGCTTCGACATAATAGTAAAGCAGCGGTGCCTCCGCGCCGAAAATGGCGTCCGGCTTCGGAATGACTTCCAAGCCGTTTTTATAAAAACGATTGGCTGCCTCCGGCGGGATACTTTTGATCGTGCTGGCCAGCTCGATTTGGCTCAAGCTCAGCCGGTCTGCGGGAAAATTGGACAGCGCGATTTCACGCGCTGCGGTTTGCGCTGCGCCCGGCGAGTGCAGATCTTCCAAAGACATCACAAAACGATAATTGCCCGGCGCTGTGACATAGCGCACAACATCCACCATGGCCTGCCCGGATTTTATCTCTGCAAGCGCGGTGACACGCTTCTCCATTTTCCAGGCTTCTTCCCGCCACAAGGAATCGTTTTTGAAAATGGAAAACCGAATCAGCGCCTGGGCTTGCCAATCACCGATTTCCGTTTCCTGGAATTTTAGGCTGGAAAGCGGCACAGCATAGTAAATCTCGGTATAAACTTGTGACGCATCATACCGAAAACAGGCCAGATCGAACGTTGCGTTCATTTGCGGGTATGCGGGCGTGACCAACAAAAAAGCCATCATACTCGCTGCAATTTTTGTTATTGTCATGAGGACTCACCAAAATTTGCTCAATCAATCATAAAATCGTTGCACGTCCGCGCACAGCGTCGCATTCCTCAGGCAAAAGCACAAAAGGCCGGCCCCCGCCGGGCCGGCCTTTGCTCTCCAGAAACAACCTCCCGCCTCTTCAGAATTTTACCTGGAGGGTAAACCACTGATTGTTGTCAAACAACTCGGTAAAACGAATGGCGTAGTCCAAATTGAACAGCAAGGATTGCCCGAGATTGAAGTTCATGCCGGCGCCCACCGAGGGGCCCCAGATGAAGTTATCCTTGTCGGAGGTGCGAATCTTGTCTTCGTCGGCGTCATAACCCAAAACATAGCTGCCGCGAATAAACATGCGGTCGTTGACGCTGTATTCGCCGCCGAACCGATATTCATCGAGCGAAAAATTGTTGTTCAAGAACGTGGTCATCAGCATGAGATTGCCGGTCTCGCCAAACTTGAGATTGTAGGACAACCCAATCTCCAGCGAGGTGGGCAATTCAAAGGACGACAAGGGAATGCGCGTATTCTCGCCTTCGGTATCCGGCCGGTCCGAAATATCTTTGGTGAAGACTTCCAAATCACCGCCATCAAATTTCATGTTCGGACCGATGTTCTTCAGCGCAACGCCAAGGTTCAGGCCGGTACCCGTGGCGTATTGCAATCCGAAATCGAACGCCAGGCCGTTGGCCGACTCGCGCATGATGCGCTCGGTGATAACCTTGACATTTGTGCCAAAGTGAATGCGATCCGTCATGGCGCGGGAATACGTCAGACCCAACGTCAAGAACGTGGGGGCGAACATTTCGCCCGTGCCGTCCGGACTCACTTCGGTGGTCACCGGAATCTCGCCGAAATCGAGCGATTTGATGCTCAATCCCAGCGCGCCAAAATCACCTGATTTGAAATTGCCGGCGACATAGTTGACGTTGACATCAGCGATATAGCGAAGATGGGAGACCATCACTTCTGCGGAATGCGGGCTGGCCGCCAAGCCAGCGGGATTCCAAAACATGGCCTCCAACCCGGATACGTGAGCGAGATTGGCGCCTCCCAAAGCTGTGCCGACCGAGCCGACCGGCAACAGGAGTTCCTGTGCACCGGCGGTTCCCTTTCGTTTTCCCGTGCCGGCAAAAGCCTGGGCAGCAATCAGGAGCACGCTGACAATAAGTACAACCTTATTCACTTTCATCTGTGTCACTCCTTTCGATTAAAACTTGTCCAGTCTTTCTTCCGGCATGAACACGGCAGCTTTGAGAACTTTCGCGCCCAACGCTCCCATGTCCACATGAATGAAATACATGCCGCTGGCAACCGGCACATCGCTTTCATTCCGCAAATTCCATCTGGCCGTGCCTGTGCCGAGCGTGCCTTGCTGCGCGCGCGCGGCGTCGTCGAGTGTTTGAATGAGATCACCCGCGAGTGTGAAAATTCGGACCACAGCGCCATCCGGCAGATGCGTGAGCGTCATGTAGCGGTCTACCGGATTGACTTCACCGCGATTCTGGCCCAGGTAGGGATTCGGAAAGATGTTGACCAGTTGCGCGGCGGATTTGGCAGCCTGGGCCGTCGCTTCGGCTTCGAAACCCGCAGTATTGAACGTGTACAAATCAACCGGTTGATTCGTCTTGGTCGACAGGATTTGGAAAATCGTTCCGGTCTCCGGCATAGCTTGATTGACATTCGCCGGGAAGGTTGGATCACTGACGCTGCCGGCATTGAAATTCACCAACACCATGCGCGCCATGATTTCGACGCAATCACTGCCGAATTCATAACCGGCCGGATTGGTCGTCACCGACGTGACAAAGGCTTGATAGCCCGCGTCGCCCGGGGATTGATTATTGGGCAGCATCCAATAAATCCAATCCGTCTCCGGATCATTATCGCCGCCGGAAATGGTATGATCGGTTCCCGACAAATCAAACACACCGTTCTCATTATTGTCGATGATGTAGGGAATCAAGCGAAGATCATCGCTGGGGTCGGGATTGCGGCTGTCGCCGATACGCCACAACTCGAACGGCACTTGTATGACAACATGATTCGGCAGACCTGAGAAATCTAGCGGATAAAGCGCAACACTCCCGGCAGCCGTAAAGCGAATCTCAAAATCATACGGAACAATTCTGCCCCAGCGCGCGCCATCGCGCGTGGTCCGCGAGATAAACAGTTCATAATCAAATCCACCGACTTCACCGGTTTGTATGCCCCAACGCCCGCCGCCGACTTGTTGATTGGCCGGAGGCCGGTCATTGACGTCAGCTTCCACTGGCAAACCATCCGACGTCGGGAAGCCGCTGGAGTTGAAGGCAAAGGCGCCCATCACCGGGGGAGTAATGGGGCCGGCGCCGTTGGCCGTACACAAAAATCGCTTGAAATCATTCGGCGGGCCAATCGCCTTCACCAGCAAACCATCGGCGATGGTATAGCTCTCGTCACCGGCCTGGTTGGTTTGATTTGACAGCACACGCACCGGCCCGGAGGGATCGATGCGCTCCAGATGCCAAACCGTCCGACCTTGAACGACTTCGAATATCACGCGATATTCGCGGCCGGTCACCTGGCTGGGATCCACCACGTACACTTCCAGTTGGCCATCGCTCAAGCTGCCGGTGGTGGTGTGTGTGGCATTGAAGGTGGTATCGGGACCAATCGCTGCAATCATTTGATTGAAGTTGGATTTGGTCTGCAATCCTCCTGCTGCCGGTTTCGGCTGAACGGTTATTGTCGTCATGGGTGATTCGAGAATGCGCGGAATGCCATGCGGATTATAACCGTAAGCCGTTACCACAAACCAATAGTTATTCCAGTTGCTCAAGGGATTGCCGCCCTGCAAAGCATTCGAGGTAATGCGATAATAGCGCTGCAGGCCCGTGTCCGGCGCCCTTTGCACCGTAGCTTCCACGGTTTCGCCGAATTCCTCGCTGAAGACAAAGTCCTTGATGTCGCCCACGCCGTCGGCGACGTCATAGGTGGCGAGTTTCAACACCGTCACACCCGGGCCAACAGTGGGTGCATCGACTTGATAAATGTTATAGCCCTGGAACGTGTAGTAAGTTGGATTACCTTCATCATCCACGTCGACTCTATCTGCGGCTTCATAGGATTCCACCGCGCCATCCCATGTCAACAGTACTTCACGATCCAAGTTGTGCACCGTCACGTTGGGAATCGAGGGCGACGGCGGCAACGCAAAGTTGAGATCATACGCCAGTTGCGCCGACACATCCGCTTGTTTCAGGCGCGTGACGCTGTTTTTCGCGTTGGTGCCCTGGGCAATGAGCACGGCGGCAACGATTTCCTGCACGCCCGGCTCACCAACTTCAGCCAGGCCGTCGCCGTCCGTATCAACCCAGCGATCCAACGTAAACGGGCCGGTGTTCATCAACATGCGCCGATCTGCGGGTTCAAGCTCAACGCCATCCACCCAGCCGGTGCCGGCCTCAGGATCGCTGACGTTGACGAACTTGGTCGGTCGTCCGGTGGTCGGATCAATAATTTCCACACCCAGGCCGTTGAGGCCGAGCATGAAGTTGTAGGCCTCCGAGGCCAATTCGGGATCTTGCGTATCCGGCGGGCCGCCGCGAATGTACTTGGCAAATGACGTCATGCCCAGGTTTTTGTAATCGGGGATTTTGCGCCCGGAAACATTGGCGGTGTCGCCCGGCGAAGGCACAATCGGGCCTTGAAAAAAGTCCGCGCCGATGGCTGGCGGCGGTTGATAATCCGTGTCATCGCCGTCATTCCAAAATGCCGCCAAAGACAGCGTGGTGTCGCACATCACCAAATCGTCATTCGAGTCGCCCAAATCAATATCAAACCACAAACCGACGTAGGCGTTCTCTAAGTTGTTCTGGCCTTTGTTGATCACCAAAAACTTGACGAACATCATGTCACCAAACGCATCGGGACGATTGAACACCCAGATGGTATTCTGCACTTCCAGGCCGATCGGCGGCGTGCCAAACAGGGCATGATCGCCGGGATTGCCGTCATTGTAAACCATCCACAGCATTTGGTCGCCAATGATGGCGGGAATGCGTTTGCCCGTGGCGCTGAGAATGGGGTTGCCATTCGCATCGCGTTGGATGGGCGCACCGAGTTGATAAAGATCTTCCACCCAGGCGGTGTAGTCGGGGTTGCTGAAGCCTTCATCCAACAAATCGCCCTTCTGGATTTTCAAAACCTGATGCCGCGGGCTGTTGGCATCGTCCGGCGTGCCGTCAGGATTGATATTGCCCGGCTGGAATTCATAGGTGAACTCGGCGCATGCCGTGCGAATCGCGCCATTGACCAATCCCGCCACCCAAATGCCGGAGGCGTAATCAATGGAATGGCCGCTTTGCCCGGGCCATTGCATGCCGAAGCCCACCGGATTGTTGTGGAAACACCAGGCGCCGCGATTATTCAAATAGTTGAAAATGCGGTTGCCGTCAACCGTTTCCACGTCGATCACGGTGGGTTTGGCCAGTGTTTGGCCCTTTTTTCCGCTCTTTTCCTCTGAGAAGCCGGGCTCATGCAGCAACAGCAGGCTCAGAGCAAGTATGAGGGGAATCGTTAGAAGATGAAAAATTTTTCTCATAATTAATCTCCTCTCCGGAACTCAGAGATTGAACTGCAAGCCAAGACGCAACTGCCGTGGCGGACCGACCATGAACGGGTTGCGCAGCAGGAATTGGTACAACGCCACGCCATTTGCTCCCCATTGATTGACGAAGTTCTGCCCGGCAACGGTGTCCAAATAGCCGTCGTTATCCGGTTCGCCCGTCCCGGGATAGACCCAGCTCGCATTCAAGGCATTGGTCAAATTAATCGCCCACAAGTAGGCCGTCAAATCAAGGCCGCTCAAGGTAAACGTCTTGTCGAACTTCATATCCAGTTGATACGTCCAGGGGCCGGTGGCCGAGCCGACCTGGCCGATGGGGAAGTAGCCGCTGGTGCCGCCAAAGACTTCGGTTTGCACGCGCACGGGCGTGTAGGACAAGCCGCTGCCAAACGTCAGCAACAGGTTCAATCCCACATTGCCCAACAGCTTGCCGCCCAGAATCATGGGGCCGTCTTCTTTGTTCGTGCGGAAATCAACGTTGACCGAGCCGGTGTGGCGTTGATCGAAGTCCAACGGCGCGACAAACGTCGGATCCCGGCCTTGCTGCCACGCGATGTTGTAAAACGTGTTAGCATCGCTGCCGGTGCCGGCGGCATATTGCAGAGTATAGTTCGCCGTGCCCGAGAACCGATTCGTGCGGCGCAACGTGAAGGTCATGGAAGTGCCTTTAACCGTGCCATAATCCTCGTTGGTATAAAGGGCATATGGAATCGGTTGGGCAAAATCCAAATTGCGCAGGCGGACGTAGTCACGAATTTCTTTGTAATAGGCAGTCACGTCCACTGCGGCATTATCGCCCAATTGATGCCGGAAACCCACTTCATAAGCCGTGGTGCGAATCGGCGCCAGGTTGGGATTTTCATTCGTAAAAAAGTTGCCTGATTGCAAATTCCAGGCATATTGAATCGTTGAAACGTACAGGCGTTGCAGCTCGGGGGTTTGCACGAACTTGCCGTATTGGCCGTGAAACACCGTGCGATCCGAAACCGGGAAAGATACGCCGACTCGCGGACTGAAGCTGGAACGCTTCTCGTTTTTTGTGAAATTCTCCTCCGCAAGATCGGTGATGCTGCCCGCTGCGGTGTTGGTGACGGTGGTGACGCGTTCGACATCCGCGATGCCGTCGTAAGCCGGATCAAAATAATCCCACCGCAAACCGAGGTTGAGCACCAAATCTTTCAGCTCGATCTTATCCTGCAAATAAACCGCGGCGATTTTCGGATGCTTGGCCGCGTTCCGGCCCAGCTCGGAATCATCCGCTTCGTTGCCAAAAATGTCGTAGCCAAAGGGATCCGCAAAGCGGAATTGATAGGCTTGCGCTGCCGTAATGCCGCCCTGGCCCACCTGCGCGAGATTTCCCGCCAGGGTGTGCAAATCTGCAGCGCCGTAACCGCCAATGTAATATTGGCGATAGGTATTATAGCGATATTCAAATCCGGTTTTGAGTTCATGTTCGCGACTGACTTGCCAGGTCAAATCACCCTTGGCGCCCCAAAACGACCAGTCTTGTTTCCAATAATCGCCGGGCTGGGTTCCCAGGCTGGCGAACAAATTGCCCGAACGCGGATCCAACCTGGGCCGGCTGCCGGTTTGCGTGATATACGGATTCACCAAACCATCACCCTGCGGGCCATACTGGCCAATGTCGGATCCGGGAGCATCGCCAACATTCCAGAAGTTGTCGCCAAAGACAATGCTCGAGCGCACAAAATCGTCGCGGAAGTAATTCGCTTGAAAGGTATAGAAAGCTTTCGAGCCGACGGTATGCGTTGCCTTGGCAAAATAGGAATCGCGGTAATTTCGTTGGCGCGGATTGTTTTGCGAGTTCCACAGCGAAAAACCCACGCCCGTGCCCGCGAGGTTGTTTTGATAATCGGCGCCCGGGGCATATCCGGTCAACAGGCGCAACTCTTCGCGCTGCGAATTGCCGCCCAGCTTGAATTGCAACGACTTGAAATCAATGCTCAGGTTGCCGTTCCACAGCCATTGCGACGAGGCGCGATCCGGCCATGGGCCTTGCTCGTCGAATTGATACTCTTTCAACAAACCGTCGGTATCATATTGCGGAAAGGCATCGTCCAAATTGTAACCGGTTGCGGAGGCCGCATCTGCAATGGTAATCGGATTGCCGTTTGCGTCCAGCGGGTTGCCGTTCGCATCCATCACCAGGCGTTGAAACGCGAAACCCGAAGGCGTCGCATCTTCCAAAAATCTTCTTTCGCCGCCCAGGTAGAATTTCACGCGCTTTTCGCTGAAACCGGGCACCGGCCCGCTGATCGCCAGGTTATAGACATTGTGACCGTAGGAATAGGTGCCGAGATGCTTGTCGGTCTGGCTCAGCCAAGTGTCCGTGATGATCTCTCCGGAAATGTTGTATTTGCTGCCGCCGGTTTTCGTGGTGGTCAAAATCACGCCGGAGTTGGCAAAGCCATATTCAGCATTGAAACCGCCAGCTTGATAATTGACTTCTTCGATAGCGTTATTGGCGAGATCACCCGAAGCACGGCCGGTGAGAGGATTGTTTTGATAAACGCCATCGATATATGTCGCAATCTCCTCACGGCGGCCGCCGCGGATGTACAGCCGCTCTCCGACCTTGACGACGCCGGCTTCAATACCAACCACATCGCGGAAACCGCGAACCGGCAAATTCTTGATATCCTCGGCCGTCGTGATGCGCACCGAATTGGTCGCGCCTTTGTTGACCAGAGGCCGCTCGGCAATAACCACAATTTCGCCCAGGGCCAGCGTGGTCGACGGCAAATCAAAATTGGCTTCGGTGGTCAAATCCGCACTAACGCGAACGTTTTGGATTAGAACATCCGTGTAGCCAATCAGACTGGCCTTGAGCGAATACGCGCCGACCGGTAAATTGAGAATGACGTATTCGCCGTCTAAATTGGCGGAGGCGCCATATGTCGTGCCAACAATGATAACATTGGCGCCCGGCAGGGGCTCGCCAGTTTCTTTATCTTTCACCACACCGGCAATTTTGCCCGTGGTGCCGGCATAAAGTAGAACTGGCCAGAGCAAAGCCACTGCTAAACACAGGAACTTTCTTGGCATGTTTGCCTCCATGAGAATACAAGTTGGGCAAGCCATTCAGCACTGCAACTGCGCAGACTTGCCGTGCAATGTGTGAACCCCCAAAAAGCGAGATCGCTTGAGCCTCACCTCCTTTCATGTCTCAAGCCGGCATACATAAGGGAAATTTTTGGGCATGTGGGCGGCGTGATCATTCAACGCGACGGCAGGGAAGCCAGCATTCCTGAAATCTGTTGCGGAAAATTCTGCCTTGCAAAAAGTAGGTGAACGGTAGAAATACTCCGCTTCGAGATTCAATGAAAGGCAACGGCGCTAAAAAAGTTGGAAGGCAGCGTCTGGTTGCGAAGGCTTTAGGGGACGCTGAAAAGGATGGAAACCGCTTCGGGCAAAAAACGACTCGACTCTGATGGACGCTCTTCGGCTTTGTCAAAAAATTGCCAAACCCTCTTACGTCCTCTTCATGAAAACCCCGGCATCAGACCGAGATTTTCATTCAACTCATTTTCCTAAAAAATTGATTCCTGCCCTCGCACTAGCATGTCTTTCATCTGTCGTATCAAAAATTCTAGCGAAACGACACCTCACTCAAATGTACTTCCGCAATAATTTCACATGCTGCAAAAATTCTCTAACGGCGCATTCATCAAAAATGGCAATCTTCATGCCCAAAACAGTCGACTCGGGCTTCACACACAGCATTCAATATTTTAAATAACTTAAATAAGCTGATTTTTAGCAAATTGGGTTTGCTTTCGCAGCCCTGAGAAAAATTTCCGAAAATTGATAACAGCCCAATCCTCGCGACGGAGCAACAAATGTCCAACGGAGAACTGACGCCCAGACAGTTTTTCATTTTCGGGCGGGCACGAATTGCACCGAAACAAAATATCCTTCCAGCGCATCTTGTGAAATACTTGGCAGCCGGTTCAGAACTTCACAATATTCCAATGATGGACTCGCTTTCATCTGATTCATCTTAACGTCCCTTTTTGAGATGTAATCTTACTTCGTCAGAGCATTTCCCTCTTCTCACCTTTCCCCGCGCCAGGGAAGCAAACGTGCCGCCCAGGCACAGAACAACAAAGATGCTAAACGCCGATCGGTCGCCCTTCATGAACAAGAGATGATTCGACGCTGTGATTTGAACCGGACCAAGATAAACGGCAAAGATCAACGTGGCGATGCCCATGCTGAGCATTTGTCCGGTGAGACGCATGGTACCCAACGTTCCCGCTGCGATACCGTAAAAGCGTTTTTCCACGGTGCTCATCACAGCGTTGGTATTGGGCGACGAAAACAACGCAAATCCCAGTCCCAGCAGCAGCAAACCCGCAACGATCGTTGCCAACGTGCTGTTCTCCTCCAAAAAGGTGAAAAGAAAAAGGCCGGCAGCGGAAAGGAACATGCCGAGAGAGGCGACCAGTCTCGGCTCGATGTGGTCGGAAATTCTGCCGGCGAGCGGGGAAAAGATGGCCATCATTAGCGGCTGCGCAACCAAAATGAAGCCCGCGGTTTGAGGCGGCAATGCTTTGATATATTGCAGGTACAGGCTCAAGAGAAAAGTCAACGCAAACGTGGCGCTGTAGTGAATCAACGCGGCGAGATTGGAAAACGCGAAGACGGTATTGCGGAAGAGTTGCATGCGCAACACCGGGCTTGGCGTTTTCATTTCCCATCGCACAAACGCGATAATTCCCATCACACCCAACGCGAGCAACCCCGCGCCTGATTGGGCCGGCAAAAAGGAGAATCCCAGCATCAGTGCGATCAGCGCAGTCATGTAAATGAGCGCGCCCGGGAAATCGAATTTTTCACCTTTGGCATCGGCCCATTCACCGTGCAGCGTTCGAACCAGGACAATCAACAGCACACCCACCGGTACGTTGGCAAGAAAGATGCTTCGCCATCCCAAATGCTGGGTGAGGAAGCCGCCCCAAAACGGCCCGAGCGATAATCCCAAATAAACCGCGGCCGAGTTGATGCCGAGAGCTTTGCCGCGTTCGCCGGGAGGAAAAACGGAAGTGAGAATGGCCACGCCCGTGCCAAAAATCATGGCGCCGCCGAATCCCTGCAGGACGCGCGCTGCGATCATCATGGCGCCGGAAATCGAAACGGCAGCGAGCAAGGAGGCGGCGGTGTAGATCGCAAAGCCATAACTGAACATTTTCTTTCTGCCGTGAATGTCCGCGAGGCGGCCGAAGGGAACAAGGAACATGGCAGCGGACAGCAAAAACGCCGTTGCCACCCAGCTCAACCTGACGACATCCATGGCAAAGTCGCGCGCCATCAGCGGCAGGGCGATATTCACC
>SZPB01000019.1 GCA_030263535.1 Cytophagia bacterium CHB2 | reverse complement strand
GAATACCTCGTGCTGGCGCCGGCAATGATTTTTTATCTGCCGCTGATTCCGTTGATTTGCCGCCAGGCACGCATCATTTGGATTCATTTTGACCGGCTGGCTGATCCCGAAAAACCGAATTCTATCGAAGAACAAACGAACACGGCGCCATGATCAAACGAAAATCCCCGTCACTAGCAATTTTTGCAACTGTGATTACGCTGGCCGTACCGCTTTATGCTGGCTTCAACCTCGTGGGCAGCCCCATTCGGCTGGTGGAAGTTCTGACCTTGTTCTTCAGCGGCATGGCCGGAGGCGCGGGCCTCACGCAAGCGCTTGCGCGATGGCGCGCCGGCCGGGGACAAAACTGAACCGGATCCTCGCGAGAGAAAACATGGTATCGATTTTTTGGATTGCGATGGCGGTGATTGTCGCCGGCAACATCATTTATCACATCGCGCAGAAATCCATTCCGCACAACGCCAATCCGCTGGCTTCGGTGATTGTGTCGTATGTCGTCGCCATTGCCGTAAGTTTGTTTTTATTGCCAAAATACTTGTCGGGCACGACTTTTCTCTCCGCTCTGCGCACACTCAACTGGAGCAGCATCCTCGTGGGCATTGGGATTGTCGGCATTGAGTTTGGATTTTTGCTGGCTTATCGCGCGGGCTGGCAGATCAATGTCGCGGCGCTTATTGCCAGCGTGCTGCTGGCGCTGATTCTTTTGCCGATTGGAACGTTCGCGTTTCAAGAAAGCTGGTCCTGGCCCAAAACGGTTGGACTGGTTTTGTGCATGATCGGGCTGGTGTTGCTGCAGCGGGGATGAGTGGTTGGCGGAAATTTCATTACCGGATACTTTTTCTTTGGCCACAGATGAACACGGATTTTCACGGATTTGTTGACGGTTAAAAATAGTTCTTTCAGAAAAAAAATCCGTGCAGATCCGTGTCAATCAGTGGCTAAAAGCTTTGCTTCTGACCTCAAATGTGCCGTTCGCATAATCTTGATTGACTCAACGTGATTCTCCGACGCACAAAAATTATTTGCACCCTCGGTCCGGCAACGGAATCGCCCGAAATGATTGCGGCGCTGATTGACGCGGGCATGAATGTCGCGCGCTTGAATTTTTCACACGGCGATCATGAAGGCCATCAAACCCGCATCAACTTGATTCGCGCAGCCGCGGAAAAGAAACAGCAACCCATCGCGATCTTGCAGGATCTTTCCGGCCCGAAGATTCGCATCGGTGCAATGGCAGCGCCCGTTGAATTGCAAGACGGCGCGATCTTCACGCTCACCAATCGTTCGGTTGTTGGCAATGAACAGGAAGTGTCGATTTCGGTTGCGGACTTGCCCGAACAAGTGCAGGTGGGCGATGTGATCCTGCTCGCCGACGGCGCGCTGGAATTGCGCGTGTTGCAGGCCGATCGCCACGACATTCGATGCCGCGTGATCAACGGCGGCCTGCTGGATTCGCACAAGGGCATCAATCTTCCCAAGCGCTCGCTGCGCGTGAGCGGCTTGACCCAAAAGGATAAAGATGATTTGCGTTTCGGTTTGCAGGCCGGCGTCGATTTTGTGGCCATGTCGTTCGTGCGGCAAGCCGAAGATCTCTCTGAGTTGCGCGAGCTGATGCGCCAAATCGGCCGCGTCACGCCCATCATCGCCAAAATTGAAAAGCATGAGGCGCTGGAAAAAATTGACGGCATCATTGCGCTCACCGACGGCCTGATGGTGGCGCGCGGCGATCTTGCGGTGGAGACGGCGCTGGAACGCGTGCCGCTGGTGCAGAAGATGTTGATCGAAAAATGCAATCAGCTCGGCAAGCCGGTGATCACGGCCACGCAGATGCTCAAGTCGATGGTTGATGAGCCGCGGCCCACACGCGCCGAAGCCACGGACGTTGCCAATGCCGTACTCGACGGCACCGATGCCGTCATGCTTTCGGAAGAAACTGCGGTAGGCAAGCATCCCGTGGAAACCGTGCGTGTGATGGATCGCATCCTGCGCGCGGCCGAAACCCGGCTCTCGGCAAAAAATTGGCTGCCGGTCGAACGCACCAAAGGCGAAGGCACAATCCCGGCGGCCATCAGCCACGCCGTTGTAGCGATTGCCGCTGAGCTGAAGGTCAAGGCCATCATCACGCCCACGCAAAGCGGCGCGACCGCGGGTATGATTGCGCGTTATCGCCCGGCTGTGCCGATCGTGGCCATCAGTCCGGTGGTGGCAACCACGCGGCAAATGGCGCTGGTGTGGGGCGTGTATTCGGTTTTCATTGAGCGAGAGCATGAACAAACGGATGAGTTGATTGCCGAATGCAAAAAGATCGCGCTCCGCCACGGCATTGTCGAGGTCGGCGACCGGGTGATCATCGCCGCCGGCCTGCCGCCCGGCGCGGCCAGCAAAACCAATTTGCTGAAAGTGGAAATGGTGGATTGAACGAACCAACGTTTTTACAAACACTTTCATGTTGCTTTGGCATTTGCCTTGATTTTCATCGTTACAATTTTAGATTGAGCAACACGCTTTGCAGGCGCTCGTTTCGATGTCGAGCACTTTTTCTTTAGCCACGGATTCACACGGATTTTCACTGATTATTTTCCGTGTGTTAAAAGGGGTTCTCTCAAAATGAAAACTCTGAAATCCGTGTAGATCAGTGTCAATCAGTGGCTAAAAGCTTACAGCAGATTTTCAGGCAAGCTGATAACCGCAGCCCTTCGGGTGGCCCAACTGATAGATTAAATCCAACGGATGAAGCTTTTTTTTTCATCCGTTGGTCTTAATCTATCAGTTGGTGAAAACTTAGAATTTTATTCTAACTTTGAAAAGTTAACTGCTTTATTTCAGAAAAGCGTTTGTTAGCAAAATTTCGTCAAATGAGCTGGCCAAGTCCAGTAAATGAAAAAAGAATGGCTTTACCTTTTGCAAGGAGATCGTATGACGACTATTGTTGAAGTTCATGGCCGTGAAATTTTGGATTCGCGCGGTAACCCCACGGTTGAAGTCGATGTGATTTTGGAGAATGGTATTGTCGGCCGCGCGGCCGTTCCCAGCGGCGCTTCCACCGGCGAGCATGAAGCCATCGAGTTGCGCGACAAAGAGCCGAAGCGCTACAACGGCAAGGGCGTGTTGCAAGCCGTCAAAAATGTGAACGAAGTGATTGCCCCGGAGATTGTGGGATTGGAAGCGACGCAACAGCTTTTGATCGACCGCGCCATGATAGCGCTGGACGGCACCGAGAACAAAAGCAAGCTCGGCGCGAATGCGATCTTGGGCGTGTCGCTGGCCGCTGCCAAGGCCGCCGCGAGCGCGAGTGATTTGCCGTTGTTTCAATATCTCGGCGGGGTGAGCGCGTGCACGCTGCCCGTGCCCATGATGAACATCATCAACGGCGGCGCGCATGCGGATAACAACGTCGATCTACAGGAATTCATGATCATGCCGGTGGGCGCGAAAAGCTTTGCCGAAGCGCTGCGCATGGGCGCGGAAGTTTTTCACAGCCTGAAGTCCGTATTAAAAAAGAAAGGCTACAACACCGCGGTGGGCGACGAGGGCGGCTTTGCGCCGGATTTGAAATCGAATGAAGAAGCGTTGATGGTGATCGTGCAGGCCGCGGAGGCGCTGGGTTTGAAAGCGGGCGAGGATTTTTGCATCGCGCTCGATCCGGCCGCCAGCGAGTTTTACAACAAAGAGCGCAAAGTCTATGAACTGAAATCGGAAAAGCGCAGCCTGAGCTCTTCCGAGATGATCGAATACTACGCCGGCCTGGTCAAGAAATACCCCATCATTTCGATTGAAGACGGTCTGTCCGAAGATGATTGGGCCGGCTGGAAAGAAATGACGGCAAAACTTGGCAACTCGCTGCAACTGGTGGGCGATGATATTTTCGTGACCAACACCAATCGTTTGCAATCCGGCATTACGCAGGGCGTGGGCAATTCGATTTTGGTGAAGGTGAATCAAATCGGCTCGCTCAGTGAAACACTGGCCGCGATCGACATGGCGCATCGCGCCGGTTACACCGCCGTGATCTCGCATCGCTCCGGCGAAACCGAAGACACCACGATTGCCGACATCGCGGTGGCCACCAATGCCGGCCAGATCAAAACCGGCAGCGCCTCGCGCACCGACCGCATTTGCAAGTACAACCAGTTGCTGCGCATCGAGGAGATGCTGGGCGAAAGCGCGAAGTTTCCCGGCCGCGCGGCGGTGAAACAGTCATTGTGATGTTTATCTCCAAGGTGCGAGATCATGACACAAACAGTAACACTGGAGTTGCCGGAATCCGTTTATAAATCAGCACAACGGTCAGCCGAGGCTACGAGACGGCGTCTAAGCGAAGTTTTGGTGCACGCATTACGGGCTTTGCTTCCTCCTTTGGAGGGCCTGTCGCCGGCGTTAACCGCAGAGTTGGCCGCGCTGGAAAAATTGAACGATGGCGCGCTCTGGCGGGTTATGCTGGATCAAGTGCCCGCCGAGCAGCAACGGAAATTGCAACGCTTGCTTCAAAAGAGCAAGCGTGCAAAACTGACGGAGGCAGAACGCGCAGCGTTGGCCGCCTTGCAGCATGACGCCGATCGTGTCATGTTGCGCAAAGCCCGTGCAGCCGTGTTGCTGCGCTTTCGGGGAAAACGTCTACCCACGTTGGCGGAGATGCGCAAACACGCGCGTGGAAAAACGAAGTGAAAAGGCAGAGTATTTCGCGGAGTCTGCGCCGCCGTGTTCGAGACGCCGCGCAATATCGCTGCGGTTATTGCTTGCGGTCCGAGGAACTAACCGGCGAGCGCATGACCATCGAGCACATTCATCCCCAAAGTCGTGGCGGCCCGTCAAGTGAGGATAATTTGTGGCTCGCTTGCCGGCGCTGCAATGAGTTCAAGGGAGTGCAGACACATGCTATTGATCCTGCTACCGGCAAGCGCACGCGATTTTTTAATCCAAGAACCCAGTTGTGGGACGAACATTTCGGTTGGGATGAAAGCGGAGCATTGATTCGCGGATTAACACCGGTTGGCCGGGTGACGGTCATGGCTTTGCGATTGAACAATCCCGAGATTGTTGTTGCCCGCCGTCTTTGGGTGGCCGCCGGCTGGTGGCCGCCGGAAGAATAAGGACGCGGGGTGGCCCTGGCAGCGCCTCGCGCACCGACCGCATTTGCAAGTACAACCAATTGCTGCGCATCGAGGAGCTGCTGGGCGAAAGCGCGAAGTTTCCCGGGCGCGCGGCGGTGAAACGTTGATCAAGTACCTTCGCGCAGAAAGCGGCACAGCAAAAACAAATTGCATTTCACTGCCAGAATCTTAAATTGCGGCTCACTAGTTTTGGAAGTTTGATTCCTCGTTGCCGTCAGTCATGCCGCGGCCAAGCCGCGGCAGAGCAAATCAACTAACCGCGAACCCTCACGGCTGGAGATGGCATGGCGCTGAAAGATCCGAAATACGACAAACCGATTCAACTGCGCAAAACACGTCGGCCTAAGCAGCTTGCAGTGATCAATCAAGCCGGCTGCACCGGTTGCATGGTGTGCATTGATTTTTGTCCGCCGGATTGCATTTTGGTGGTGCCGGGGCCGGATCCCGAGAATCCCACGGTGCACAAGCTGGTGGAAGTGGATTTGACCCTGTGCATCGGCTGCACGCTGTGCGCGAAATACTGCCCGTGGGAAACGATCTCGATGCTGGAGTTCAATGAGGCCTACAACAAAGCCGAAGAGTGGACCATCCGCACCGTTCTCGGAGAAATCGTCGAGCCGGTACCGGCTACGGCCGGCGCCCCCGCACGCCGCGCAGCTCACGCCGAAGCTGAGTGAGCAGGATCGCGCCGATCTCGCGCACGGTGTGGCGCTGTTCAATGCTGGCAAGTTCTGGGAATCGCACGAAGCCTGGGAGCAAATTTGGCAGCGCCATGACGAACCGTGGCGCTTTTTCGTGCAAGGTTTGATTCAGGTCGCGGCGGCGCATCATCAACTCAAACGCGGCATCCGGCATGGCGCAATCAAGCATCTCAAGAATGCGCTGGTGAAGTTGGACGTTGCCCCGCTGGATTTTGCCGGGCTGGCGCTCGGCGCATTTCGTGATTATCTGCACGCCTTGCTCGGGCATATTGAAAGCGACGAGAGTGAGCGTTGGGTTGTGCAAGAGTTGCAGCCGCTAGGTTGGGCCGCAGAGCATGAACACAAAAAAGCCCTTTGATGGCGATGTCCATCAAAGGGCTTTTGTTTTGGCTTATAATCGTTTTCTGGAGCTTCAATAAACGCGAATACGGATAGCGCGAGATCAACATGTGTACTTTATTCTAATCGTCTCGCGATGCGGAATCTTGTGAAGTACATACACCATCGCAGGACTTCACAGGATTCCTCCTGAATGACAAGGAAAAATATTGTTTTGGCCAAACATGAACGTGTCTTCGTCCTAGAAATTTGCGCCGATTTGCGTTCATTCGCGGTTTGAGATAAACAAAAATTGTTTCAACGCTGTTCCGCTGTGCGGCGGCAACCTGCTTGAAGAATCCCGCCTTAATCCTCCAATTTGCGCAACAGGCCACGCATGCGCGATTCGATTGCACTCACCTCTTGTTTGGGAATGCCGTACGTGAACAAATAGAAATTCACATCGCGATAGTTGAAAAGCGCATCGAGCTGCACCTGCAAGATGCCGTTGTTGAAATTCTCCGCGGTTGCGCTGAATTCTTGCGGCGGATTAAACGTTTGTACCACGCCCTCGAAATAATCGCCGGTTGCTGTTCGCAGGGCATAACGCCCGCCGGGCCGGAGATTTTCAATTGTCCCCTCGCGCGCCAGCATGTTTGTGCTGAAGAGGCGCTGCCAGGCCTCATGCCGCGACAGTTTTTGGAGAAAAATCCGCACATAGGCCGTTTCGCGCGGGGTGTCGCGATGGTTTTCCAGATAATGGCGTAAACTCCATAACTGAAATTTCCAGCCGCGGCGTGTGCCGTCATACAACGCATCCCATTCCGCGTCCGCTGAAAATCCCGAATGTACCAAGCGCAGAACGGTTTTGCCGCCGCGCGCTTCCAGAAAGAAATCGGTTGCCGTGGGCTGCGCCACTGTCACGCTGCGCTCAGTCGCGTCAGGCGCGGGTTGTTGATCCGCCAAACGCTCAACCGAGGCGATGCGAAAATGGCGATGCGGCTCGGCAATCTGGATGCGGCTATCCCAACAAAACTCGTCGCGCCATGACATGCGCAACGTGCCGTCGGGATTCGTGCCGGCCTCGAGCGGAAACCAGCGCGTCAACTCCTCCGCATCCGTGAGCGCCTTCCACACCGCCTCCACCGGCGCGTTGATTTCCACCTCCGTCTCGATGTCGCGCGTCTTCGGTTTGGAGATTGCGTCTGTCATGATTTGATTCCTTTCGACTCAAAGCCAAGGGTATGTTATCGAGATCGCACTGCTTCTCAGGCAGCGCCGCTATTTTTTGCGGCTGAGTGTGAATGTATCCGAAACCTCTTTGCCGTTTTCACGCCAAGTCCAAGTTTGTGCAAGATGGTCGGCATCTTCGAGAGTCAGTGTGAGGCCATGAATGTGGCCGCCGGTAGGCTTGGCGAGATTGGTGACGTCGACGAAGACGAATTCCAAAGTGTTCAGGTCACCCGGGGGAATTTCTGCCCGCATACGAGGCTGATTATTGGCCGAGCAATAATGCGTCATCATCAGGGTCTCGCCGTCGCGATGGTAGAGACTGACCATGCTCGGTTCACCTTCGGGCGTGAGAGTCTCCACCAGCGCTGTGCTTCCGGCGGCTAATTGATAAGAAACGGTTCGCATTTTGCCGTCTGAGCTGGTACCTTGCCAATCACCGGCCAAGGTTTTGAGTTTGTCGAAGGCATGTGCGGCGCGCGCTGGAGCGGCGGTGTTTTGCGCCGATACCAAATATGCCAGCAACGAGACGAGGCCGATTGCCAACAGGACAAGTTTGCTGTGCTTCATGCGGGGTCTCCTTTCTTCGAAATTTTACCGGCGATTTGTGTTTTTGTTGCTGAATCTGCGGCAGATGGTTCTTCCGCGTGCGTAACGGCTGGGTAGGATCCGATGATAAACTTGAAGACGCGGCCGCGGCTATCGTGCTCGTTGTGATATTTCGCCGATAAGCGCGCAACCGTATTGGCCAATTCTTCGGTGAAGGCGTTTAAATCAGTCGCCGAAGCCAGCTTGACATTCGTTTCCAGCGTGAAAGTTGGAAGCTGCTTGCCGGTTTTTTCCGCGCCGGCGCGCAAGGTTGCCAGGTCGCGAATGGCGCGCGCGGCTGCCGCAATGAGATAGGTTGAAGAAAAGCGATCCTGAACCTGACCGGGCTCGGTGGCCAAATTGCCGAGCGCTTGCGGGCTGATGAGATAGTGCCGCGCGGTGGCGCGCATGATTCGCTCGACACAGTTACCCTTGCGGCGCTCTTCCACCGGTTCGATTAGGCCGTGCTTTTCCAGCTCGCGCAGATGATAATTCAGTTTTTGCCGCGGCAAATTCATCTGCCGGGACAAACCGGAGGCGGAGTCGGGCTCGCGCAAGCGTTCGAGAATCTCCAGCCGCAAAGGGTTGAGCAAAGCCGCCGCGGTGGTCGCATTACCGACAACGTTAAAAGAGGCTTGGGCGTGAGTTGTCATGGCAGAAAGTAATACCGAAAAAATAATTTGTCAAGAAAAATTTTTGATTCGGATGGCTCTAATCCTGAGAATGTTGGATAATCAGCAGTTCATAGACCTGGTTTCGGGGGACTTGTGCGATTCGGGACGATGGCGTCTGGGTGAATGGGCAATGCCATCAACGAATTGTTTTTCTGTAACATCTGCGAGATGGCAGGGGAATTTTTCCTTGACTAGCGGAGTCAAAAGTAGTATCTTCCTCATCCAAATTGAAGCTTGTCAAGCATCGCCGCCTTTGTTTAAAAGATTCATAGCGGCGGCCGACTTTCGGGGAAGATAAATGACAATCGCGCTTTTGCGATTAACGGCTGATCCGTTCTGACATTTACTCTTTGCACTCGAAATGGATGCTATAAAAAAAACAGAGACATTGACCGAGCGTGAACGGCTGGTCTTGAATTTGATCGTCGAGAATTTCGTGCATAGCGCCGTTCCCATTGGGTCGCGCATGATTTCTAAAAAAGTCGGGATGACGTTGAGTCCCGCCACGATTCGCAACGTGATGGGCGATCTCGAGGAGCGCGGATATTTGACGCATCCGCACACCTCGGCCGGGCGCGTGCCTACGGACAAAGGCTATCGCTTTTATGTCGATTCTCTCATGGGCGTCGAGGCTTTGTCGGAAACCGAAAAGCAAAAAATTACGGATCAACTGACGCGCGTATCGAAGGAGGTGGACGTTATTCTCGACGCCGCTTCGCAAGTGTTGGCGCGCGTTTCCAATCAGCTTGGCGTCGTGCTTTCGCCGCGTTTTTTTCAAGGCATCTTCGATAAGATCGAATTGGTGCCGATCGCCGAGAAAAAAGTCTTGATGGTGCTCAGCATCAAATCCGGCCTGGTGCGGACGATCTTGTTGAAGATGGAGGCGGAAGTCTCGCGCGAAGTGCTGGAACAAATGGCCGCGGTGATCAACGAACGTTTGCACGGCTTGAATTTGCAGGATATGAAGCGCACGCTGGACGATCGCATTCGCGACCTCGATGTGCCGAATGCGGAGCTGGTGCTCACCGTGGCGCAATCGATCATACCGCATCTGGATCGCGCCGGGCATCGCAGCTTTCATTTTGGCGGCACGAACAATATCATGGTGCAGCCGGAATTTTTCGACCAGCAAAAGCTTTCCAATGTGCTCAATTTGCTCGAAAGCAAGGAAATTTTGATTCACCTGTTCGAGCACAACGAAACGATGGGTGATTTGTCGATTGCCATCGGAGAAGAAAATCGTGATGAATTGATCAAGTATTGCAGCTTGATTACGACGTCCTATCATCTCGGCAGTGTTTCGGGAACGCTGGGCGTGCTCGGCCCGACGCGCATGCATTACTCCAAAGTCGTGTCGTTGGTGGATTTCATGGCCAAGGCCCTGAGCAATATTTTAACCGAAGAAGTGAGCGGCGGAGGGGCGAGCAACTAACCCCGCCTGGCCCAGCCGATCTCTATCGGGGGCGAAGCCGTGTTCGCTAGACAGAAAAATCTAACTTCATCAAACCGTAAATACGCTATGAACAAGGATACTCAAGATAATCTCGTGGAACAAGAGCAAAAACCGAATGAATCCGAGGCTCTTGAAGAATTGACCGAGGTCAAAAGTCCTGCGCCCGGCGGCAACGGCCATACGGCTGCTCCAGAGGTTGCGGCAGAGGCCGCCGCGGAAGAAACCAAAGCCGGCGCCGCCGCGGACGCGGGCGGAAACGGCGACAGCTTTTTTGATGACAGCCATGCCGAAGAAGCGGCAGTTGAAGAAGGCGCCAAAAAGTCAAAGCTGTTTTCGCGGCGTAAAAGTGCGAGCGCCGAGTTGGAAAAGCTGAAAGTCGCAAACGAAAAGCTGGTCAGCGAGAACGAAGGTCTGAAGGATCGCTACCTGCGCCTGGCGGCCGAGATGGAAAATTTTCGCAAGCGCACGGATCGCGATTTCCAAAACCGGCTGCAGCATGCGTTTGCCGGATTGATCACCGATCTATTGCCGATCATCGACGATCTCGAACGCCCGTTGCAGACGAAAGACGAGTCCAGGGACTATGAGAACCTGTTGAACGGGATGCAGTTGATTCATCAAAAGTTCGTCAAGGTTCTGGAGGAGCGCGGGGTGAAGGCCATGAAGACGCTGGGCGCGGAATTCAACCCTGTCTTCCATCAAGCGGTGAGTGAGCGCGCGGTCGCTGGCAAGCCGGGCGGCCTCGTGGTTGATGAGTTGCAGCGCGGATATTTGTTCAATGAGCGTGTGCTGCGAGCGGCGCAAGTTATTGTGAGCAAGGAAGATTCCGGTTCCGAGAACGAAGCAACTTAGTTTTGCGGTAAGAACTCACCTATGGCCAAACGAGATTATTACGAAACGCTCGGTCTGCAAAAGAATGCGTCGGATGACGAGATCAAGAAAGCATACCGCAAGCTGGCGATGCAATATCATCCTGACCGCAATGCCGGCGACAAGGCGGCGGAGGAGCAATTCAAGGAAATCGCGGAAGCCTATGAAGTTTTGCGCGATCCGCAAAAGCGCGCCACCTATGACCGGTTTGGCCATGCTGGCCTGCGCGGCGGAACGGGCGGGGGGTATCGCGATTTTGAATTCGATTTGTCGGATGCCCTACGCACATTCATGTCGGAGGGCATTTTCGGCGAATTTTTTGGCGGCGGGCGCGCTCGGCGCCGCGGCGAAAGCCCGCGCGGCAGCGACTTGCAGGTACGTTTGAATCTCACGTTGGAAGAAGTCGCTACCGGCGTCAGTAAGAAACTCAAAATCAAAACCTTCGTGCGCTGCACCACCTGCGATGGCTCGGGCGGCGCGACAGGCAGCAAGCCGGTTACATGTCCGTCCTGCGGCGGCGCCGGCGAGATTCGCCAGCGCTCCAACACGATTTTCGGGCAATTCATCAATGTGACGACCTGCCCGCAATGTGAAGGCGAAGGCAAGATCGTCAAAGAAGTGTGCCACTCCTGCCGGGGGCAGGGCCGGGTCGAAGGAGAAAAAACCATCTCCGTGGAAATCCCACCGGGCGTATCCTCCGGCAATTATCTCACGATTCGCAGCGAAGGTCCGGTCGGGCCGCGCGGCGGCGCGCCTGGGGATGTGATTGTGTTGCTGGGTGAAAAGGAACACGATAAGTTCGAGCGTCACGGCGATGATATTCTGTACGAATTGCCGGTCAGCATCACACAAGCGGTGTTGGGCGATCACGTCACGATCCCCACGCTGGAGGGCGAAGCCATTTTGGAGATTCAGGCGGGCACGCAATCCGGCAAGATTTTACGCATGCGCGGCAAGGGCATTCCGCATTTGAATGGTTACGGCAAAGGCGATCAACTTGTGCGCGTGTTAATCTGGATTCCGACGAAATTATCGGCGAAAGAGCGTGAAGCCTTCAAAGAGTTGGCAAAATTCGATGGCCTGAAGCCGCCGGAGGACAGTCGCAGCTTTTTTCAGAAGATGAAGGAGGCGTTTACGTAAATTGGGAGGGTGGGCCATGTGGGGATTCACGAAACAGCAGCAGCGCGCCACGCTGTTTTTGCTGGTGACATTCGGCGCCGGGTGTTTGCTGTTGTATTATCGCAAACAAACGCCGCCGCCCGCGCCCGATCCGCAGCAGGTCGCAATTTTGGAAGCTTTTGCACACGCGGTGGAATCAGACACCGGCGCGGCGCCCATCACGATGGCGCTCATGGATTCTTCGGGTGCAACACCGTCCCGGGAAGCGCCGAAGCGGGTCAATCTTAATACTGCTACGCTGGACGAATTGATCCGATTGCCCGGCATCGGGCCTGTGATGGCGCAACGGATCTTGCAGGCGCGTGAGGCGAACGGCAAGTTTACCCGCGTGGAAGAACTGGCGCGCGTAAAGGGCATCGGCAAAAAGCGGATGGCCGAGCTTAAAAGAGTTGTGACGGTGGAATAATGCGCCGGGAACGCAGGATTTTCTTCGGCAAAATCGACTGATTGTTGATAGTTTAAGACAATGTCCATGCACCCGGCTGTCAGGAATTCCATGCAAGTGGCGCGAGACTGTTGAAAAGTTGCAATTTTGTAAAACCGCATCTGTTGGTATCGTGACGTGAAAGAGTGGATAGATTATGACGGACGCTTCAACGCAAGGGATTGTGGGTGTCAGTATCCGTGATACGGCGCTGCGTCTCACGGAAGTTTCGCGCGCCAATCGTGAAATCAAAGTGACCCGGTTGGCTCAAGGGCGGGCGCGTGTGCCTTTGCATTTTTCGTCTTTTAAAGACGCATCGCTGATAAACAAGTTCGCGGAAGACATCAATCGGTTGTATGAAGTCTCCGACTTTCAAGCGCGGCACGCCGTCATCTCGCTGGATTCAAGCCTGGTGGCGATCAAAAAAATTCCGGTGGACGTGAGTTTGAAAGGCGCACGCCTGAAAGATCATGTCGATTGGGAGGTCGAGCAATGCGTGATCAATCCCGTGGCCGATTACAGCGTTGCCTATGAATATTATGAGCCGGGCCGCGAGCAGGAAAATGCCGAAGTCGTCGTCGCGATCGTACGGAAAACCGTAATCAATTTTGTGAAGGACATTTTTCACAACACCGATTTGCGCTTGCGCGCGGTTGACGTCGACGTATTTGCCGCGCAGCGCGTGGTGCAAGAGAATTACCAAGCGCCGGAGAACGGCTTCATCGTCCTGGTCGATGTGCGCAAAGAGAATTTGCAGATTTCGCTGCTCAAAAATGACAAGTTCCTGGTGGCGCAAGACATTGACTATTCGTTGGAAGATCAAAACGATGCGGCGCACATGGATCATGATTATCTGGCGCGCGTCATCTTCAAAGAGTTGCGCCGCCTGATTCTGGACAATAAAATCGGCAAGGATGTGGAAGACATGAGCGCCATTTATATTTACGGCGATCATGTCACGGCGCGCATGGTGGAGACGCTGCAAAACGGCCATCATCTCCCCATCGAGCGTGCCAACCCCTTTCTACGGCTGAAAACGGCGAATTTGGCCGGAGCTTCTGCCTGGCAGGATAATCCGGAAACGTTTATGACGTCGGTTGGCGCCGCTTTGAAAAAATTGTAAATCATACCTCATCACATTTATCATCGAGTGGAGGCCGGTAATGGTCGACATTAATCTATTAGGAGACGACGACAATAGCGAGGATCGCCAGCGCGAGGAAAATTATGCGAAAACGGTGAATCTCGAGGAGCCCACGCGGGCGACCGAGAGCGGCACAAGCTCCTTTGGCCGCGAAACCGTAGGCGCGAGTTTTCAGCGTGACACCGTCGGCTCGTCCTTTTCTCGAAAATCTCCGGAAAATTACGGCGAAGGTTCCTCTTCACGCACCAAAGCTTATCTGATCGTTCTGGGCTTGATTCTCGCTGCGTTGACGGCAGTCTTTTTTATGATTCCGCGCGGCGGCAACAAAACCCAACAAATCCCGCCCATGCAGACCCTGCCGGAAGAAGATCCGCTGGCCATGGGCGAGGCCACCGGCATCGATTCTGCCGCTGAAATGAGCGTGCCGCCGGCACCCTCCGGTGAAGAGGCGCTCGCGCAGTTGTCGCCGCGCGAGCAGGAGGTGATCGCTTCCACCCGCACGGGCATGTGGGCCGTGATGTCATTGGTGCGTTCGTTCGCCGCTCCCAATCAATTTACGCTGATTACCTATCACGGCGATAGCAATAACCGCTTCCTGGTCGAGTTCCTCTCACCCTCTTCCGACGTGACCAGCAGTTTGACCAGCGCCATGCAAGCGAATGTTTCGCCCAGCGATCTGAAAACCGTATCAGAATCCGAGCAACCGAGCACCGGCGGCGCCATGCGCAAGGTTCTGGTGGCCGGGGCTATGGATGCGCGCGCTGGATTGGCGGGCTTTCAAGGCACGCTCAACCGTCTGGGCAGCGAGCAGTTTTCCACCTGGCTCCGCGATTTGGCGCAGCAGCAGGGTTTGAGCATCAAGAACCAGCGCGCCGGGCAAGCGAGCGGCGCGGGCGTTCCCATGCAAATTCATGTTGCCGGCTCGAACGCCGGGGTGCAGGCCTTCATGCAAGAATTCATGAATGCCAACCCGAATGTCTCCATCACCAAAATCATCCTGTGTCCGAGCGATCACAAAACGTTCAGCGATGAGAATTTGGATTTGGTGATGAATTTCAACCTGGTCGAGATGCTGTAAGCGCATGCGAGTGATCGCCGGCACGCGGAAGGGGCATCTCCTGCTGACGCCGGCCAGCCGGCAGGTTCGCCCCACCAGCAGTCGTGTTCGCACCGTTCTGTTCGATGTTTTGGGCCGGGGCATGGCCGGTGCGCGCGTGTTGGATGTATTTGCCGGCGCCGGCGGGTTGGGAATCGAAGCATTGAGCCGCGGCGCGGCGTGGGTCGACTTTCTTGAAAAGAACCGGCAGCACGCCCGTCTTATTCAAACCAATTTGCACAAAACGCATCTCGAAGATCACGCGCGCGTGATGGTCGATGATGCGTTTCTTTTTTTGGCGCGCCGGGCGGACGAGCGCCCGCCTTATGATTTGATTCTGGCTGACCCACCGTATGATTTCAGCGGCTACGATCGACTCTTGCAATTGATCACCGCGAATCCTATTCTTACACCGGCCGGTCTGCTCGTGCTGGAAACTTCTTCCCGCATTAATCTGCCGGCTCCACCTCCAGGACTGCAATTCCTGTCGGAGCGACGCATTGGTGAAACCAAACTGCTATTCTACCGGCGAGAATAACGATGAAACTGGCGATCTATCCCGGAACATTCGATCCAGTGACCAACGGCCACCTTGACATTGTCGAGCGTGCGGCCATGTTGTTCGATCAGGTTGTCGTTGCAGTGACCACGAATTCCGCTAAAAATCCGATGTTCAGTGTGGCGGAACGGCTCGAGATGTTCCGGGAGGCGACGCGGCATTTTTCCAACGTGCGCGTTGAAAGCTTTTCCGGTTTGTTGGTGGAATATGCCGCAGGCCGGGGCGCGAGCGTGCTCATTCGCGGCCTGCGCGCGATTTCCGACTTTGAGTATGAATCGCAAATGGCGCTGATCAACCGCAAAATTTCACACGGCATGGACACGGTATTTTTGACGGCGAACGAGAAATACACGTATTTGAATTCCACCATCGTCAAGGAAGTCGCCCGCTTCGGCGGCGATGTGACTTGTTTTGTGCCGGCGGCGGTGAATGAACGCATCCGGCAAAAGCTGGCGCAAGCATGAATTTTTTGGAAACTCTTCAGGCGCGTGCGCGGCAACGTCCCCGGCGCCTCGCTTTTCCGGAAGCGACCGAGCCGCGAGTCTTGCGTGCGGCAGCATATTTATCCGAACAGCAATTGGCGCATCCCGTTCTGATCGGCGAAGCGGATAAGATTGCCGCGGCGGCGCAACAAAGCGGCGTTTCCTGGCAAAACCTTGAAATCGTCGCGCCGCGCCAATATCCTGAAATTCATGTCTGGGCCGCGCAGCATCATGCGGAATTTCAGCACAAAGGCCTCACCTTCGAACAAGCCCTTGCCAAATTACACGAGCCGGTTTATTTTGCTGCGGCCTATGTCAAAGCCGGCAAGGCCGAGGGTTCGGTGGCAGGTTCGGTTTATTCGACTTCGGAAGTTTTGCGCGCGGCGCTGCAATTCCTCGGCATCGCGCCGGGCATTTCACTGGTGTCGAGCACGTTCGCGATGGTGTCTCCGCAAAGCGGCAAAGTCTTGACGTTTGCGGATTGCGCTGTGGTGCCTGATCCCTCGCCGCAACAACTCGCGGAGATTGCAGTAACGGCAGCGACCACGCACCAAAAGCTGACCGGCGAAGCGCCCGCAGTTGCCCTGCTGTCGTTTTCAACCAACGGCAGCGCCCAACACGCCCGCGTTGAGAAAGTCCGGGCCGCAACTCAAATCGCGCAGCGCCTGCGCCCGGATTTGAGAATTGATGGCGAGCTGCAAGCCGATGCCGCTCTCGTACCAGAGATTGCGCAACGCAAAGCGCCGGCAGGCACGATTAAGGGTGAGGCAAACGTTTTAATCTTCCCCGATCTCGATGCCGGCAATATTGCTTACAAGCTCGTGCAGCGTTTGGCGGGTTACGACGCCATTGGCCCGATTTTACAGGGCTTGGCGAAGCCCGCAAATGATCTTTCCCGCGGCTGCTCGGTGAAGGATATTGTCAATGTCGCGTGCATTTGTTCGATCATGGCCGGAGAAATGCGATGATTTAAGGAACCAGAATAAAACAACTTTTTCATATCTCAAACCGCGAATGAACGCTATTATGCGCGAATTTGAAAAATATTAGCGTACATTCGCGGTGATTAGCGGTCGTAGGAAATGGGCATGTTGTTTAAATGGCATTCCCCCAAAATATTGTTGATTGAATCCTTCATTTAAGTCTTAAAGGCCCATGCAATTTCAAGAATCTTCCTTCTGCCAACGCATTCAACCCTCCGAAACGCTTGCGATCACCACGCTGGTTGCCGAACTGCGCCGCCGGGGCAAGGCTGTTATCGATCTCGGCGCCGGCGAGCCGGATTTTGACACGCCCGAAGAAATCAAAGCCGCGGGCATTGCCGCGATTCGCGCCGGCAAAACCAAATACACGCCCAATGTCGGCACGCTGGCGCTGCGCGAAGCCATTGGCAATCATCTCAAGACGATCAGCGGCGCGAATTATACTTCGCATCAAATCGTCGTGTCCAACGGCGCCAAACAAGCGATTCACAACGTGCTGCTCGCGCTCTGCAATCCCGGCGATGAAGTGATCGTGCCGGTGCCGTATTGGGTCAGCTATCCCGAACAAGTGAAGATGGCCGGCGCGACGCCGGTAATCGTTGCCGCCCAGGAAGCAGACGATTTCAAAATCTCGCCGCAAGCGCTGGAGCAGGCGATCACGCCCAGGACGAAACTGGTATTGCTGAACAGCCCGAGCAACCCGACTGGCGCGGTTTATTCGAAAGAGGAATTGCAGGCGCTCGCTGAGGTGATCCGGCGCAAACAAATCTTCGTGCTTTCGGATGAGATTTATATCAAACTGGTCTACCGCGAGGTGCAGACGTGCAGCTTGGCGGCGTTTCCCGAGTTGCACGATCAGTTGATTCTGGTAAACGGCTTTTCGAAAGCTTATGCCATGACGGGCTGGCGCCTGGGCTACGTTGCTGCGCCTGCGGCAATTGCCAAGGCCGTGGCGAAAATTCAAAGCCACACCACTTCGAATCCGTGCTCGATCTCGCAAGAGGCCGGATGCGCCGCGCTTGCCATGAATGAGCAAGAATTGCTCGCGATGCGCCACGAGTTTGAAAAACGCCGCGACTTTGTGCACGCCGCAATCAATCAGATGCCCGGGCTTTCGGCGCGCCTGCCGGGCGGGGCATTTTATATTTTTGCGAACATAGCGCCGTTGCTGGGCAAAACGTTTGCCGGCAAAACCATTGCATCTCCCTCCGATCTGGTGCATCTGTTTATCGAACACGCCGGCGTGGCGCTGGTGGGCGGCGAGGCCTTTGGCAGCCGGCAACATGTGCGCCTCTCGTATGCGAATTCGATGGAGAACTTGCAAGCTGCCATGCGGCAACTGGGTGACGCAGTCGCACGGATCGCGAATATCTCCTGACCACGCAGGAATCGTTTGATGTGAGTGGCTTTGTTCGGCCAGCCGATTTGTCCCAATCCGTACAGAACGTTTCTCTCTCCTGTTTGTCATCACATATCCCAGCGTAGAAATAATTGCCAGTTAACGCCATTGTTTAATCTTACTAAAACTGGCAAGGGGATTGTTATATCCGATTCACTGCCGGGCGTTTTTTCTTTGGCCACGGAGGAATACGGATTTTCACCGATCATCAAACAGGAAATGATCATGAGAAAATTTACTTCGCTTCTTTTCGCATTCATTCTGGCGCAAGCGGCTTTTGCCCAAGCGCCGGCGACCTGGCAAACCGCGTTCAATCAACTGCAGCCCAAACTGCAGAGCATCAACGCCCAAATTTTGAGCAGGTGGGACGGGCAAAAACACGGCACCGCCTTTAGCGAAGATTTGTCGCTCGCCAACAGCAATCGCGGATATGAATTGATCAATCCCGCGACGCAGTCGCAATTGCTGGCCGCGATTGACAGCATGCTGTCGGCATTCGAAATGGTCGGCTTACGCGCGATCGGCCTCACCATTCAATATCCGATGTTCGTAGAGGGTTTTCCCAATCGCGATAAATACATTCAGTTCTATGAAAATGTCGTGCAATTGGCGCGAGCGCGGCACTTCACGATTTTGCTCGGTTGCCAGGCTACATTTGTCGATTCGGTTTTCGGTGAGCCGAATTTGACCAATGATGTGAAGAATTTTTATATTGGTTTGAACAGTACACGCTACAAAACAGAAAAGATGCAAATGCTGCAAACCATCATCGACCGGCTGGCGCCCGACTATCTCACAGTCGAGATGGAGCCGCAAGCCATGACGATCAATCTGTTGCAGTTGGTGGATTTTCAGGCGGACAGCATGGCGGCTTATACCGAGTATTTTCTGCGGCATGTGAATAAAAAGAACACACAGATTGGCGCCGGCGCGGGCACGTGGGATGATTTTGTTTATTTCGAAAAGCTGGCGCAAACCGGCATCGATTTTATTGATTATCACATTTATCCGCCGCATTTCAGCTACTTCGATGACGTGGTTTTTAGAATTGATTCTCTCGCCAAAGCGCACAACAAAGAGCTGGTCATCGGCGAGGCGTGGTGCTACAAAGCCACCAATGGTGAGATGACCAATATCACCAATCCGGTGGCGACGAGCGCAGAGATCTATTCGCGCGACATGTTCGATTACTGGGTTCCAATCGATACGCTATTCATCAAAGCGCTGGTGAATCTTTCCCACTTTTCGAGAGTCAGAGTCACCTCGTTTTTCTGGCCAACGCTGTTGTACGGTTATCTGACCTACAATCCCGCCATTCATGGGAACATGTCTTTTTCCCAAAAATTGCGCAGCGGCCAGCAAGCCGGTTTTCAGCGGATGCTGCAAAAACAGCTTTCTCCAGCCGGCGCATTTCTGCAAAAGCAAATTGCCGCCGCGACCGCAGTTACAGAAAAGCCCGCGGAACGCCCCGCAGGTTTTGCATTGGCGCAGAATTATCCCAATCCCTTCAACCCCAGCACCGTGATCAGTTTTCAATTGCCCGTGAACAGTCGTGTGACGCTGAAGGTGTTTGATGTGAATGGCCGCGAAGTGGCGACGCTGATGGATGGAGAAATGCCGGCGGGAAATCATACTGTGACGTTCGCGCCGTGCGATTTGGCCGGCGGGCTATATTTCTACAAAATCACCGCAGGAAAATTTTCTCGGATACGCAAGGCGGTTTTTGTAAAATAAAGCCTTAAGGCGCTCAAAGTTAGAACAAAATTCTGAAAGTGTTTCGCCCACTGAGTGAAATCCCACCGAAAAGGCTTTTTCCTTTCTGTGGCCGTTCCACTTCTGTGGGCGATGCTTTCAAAGCTGCTCGAAGAGTTTCGATTTTCAGCTTGTCTGAAAATCGGGGTAGATTGTTACAAGAAAACTTTGCAATTTTTCGTTGTAAAAAGTACGATTCAACAACCTTTCGAAGGAAGAGCACGATTCCGCATTGGCTGCAAAAAGCTGCGCTCACATTTTTGGGAGGCGTATGAAGGATCTGATTCATCACGGCTGGGCAGTAAAGCCGCAGGTTCTGTTGCTGGCCATCGCGGCAGTCCTGTTCACGACCGTCTTAATCAACCAATGGTTTTTTCCAGCAGGTGCCTGGAAGCCCATTGCGCGCGCTAGCGGCGGTTGGCTCAACGCGACTTTCCAAGCCGGTTGGATATCGATAATGGTCATCGCTGGCGCCGTTATCATGCTCGTGGGTAGACTGCGCCCGTTTCACTTTGGTATTGATCTTTCCAAACTCGGCGCCGGGTTGCTTTATGCCGCAATGATTTGGCTTTTGCTCAACGTGTTTTTTCTTGCCTTCGCGCTGGCCGCCAACACGGCCGTGCAATTTGATCCTTCCTGGAGCGAGCCAGGCGTGCGCTACAAGATCAGCGAGTTTGCCGGGCAGATTGCCGGCAATGCGCTCGCGGAAGAAATCATCTATCGCGGATTTTTTCTGGCGCAAGTTTTGTTACTGCTCCGAACTCGTTTTGAAAAAAGGCCGTGGCTTTGGGCGGCATTGGCTATTTTGTTCAGTGCTGCGATTTTTGCCGTTTCGCACGCGCCCAATCGCATCTGGCAAGGGCGATATGATTCGGCTCTGGCGATAGTCGGGGATCAAGCCGGGCTGATGTTCGGCGGCTTGTTCTTTGGCTGGCTGTATCTGCGCACGCAGAATCTTTTCTTCGTCATTGGCGTGCATGCGCTGGTCAACCGCCCCACGCTTTTGCTTGCGCTGCCGGAAAACGCTTTGCCGCCCGCCGTGGTGGTTAATACTCTCGCCTTGCTCGTGGCGCTCATCTGGAACAAACTCCCGCGCGTTGAGGCGCGAGCGATGAAAACCTGAATGTCCGTCTCAGTCCTTTTGCTGAAAATGAAGCAGACCGTTAAGCAGACGGCAAGCGGGTCTAGAGGCGGGAGTGTATTTCTTCGTTTTTTCATTTTGATGCCGATGCAAATTTTCATAAATTCAGCGCGATAAAATTTATTCAGCATTCGGGAGTCGTTTATGCCAACGTATGATTATGATTGTTCCTCATGTGGACAAACCACGGAACTTTTTCAAAGCATCTCAGCGCCGCCGCTGGAAATTTGCCCGCGCTGCGGCGGCAAAGTGACCCGCCGCATCTCCGGCGGCACCGGCTTGATTTTCAAAGGCTCGGGGTTTTATTTGACAGACTACAAAAACGCATCGAGCAAGGACGGTTCCGGCGCAGCGGGAAAAACCAAAGAGGGCGCTGCCGGCGACAAATCGAACAATGAGAGTAAAGACAGCAAGACAAGCAAAGAGAAAAGCGCCGGCGAGGGTGAGAAGAAGAAAGCAGAGTCGCCGGTCAAGCCCGCGGAATGATATCTGAACGCGTTTTTTCATGTCATCGTATTTCGCCTGATTTGATGTTTGTCATTCAATGAGAAATCATGCCACACCTCGGATTGAATAGTGACGTGCAAGCCGGCGGCCACCGCTTTCACGTCCAGACCAGCCATTCCGCCAGCAACGGCAAAATCATTTCGCATATCTTCGATCATGGGCGCATCGTTGCGCAGCGCGACGTGCCGGTAAGCGGCGACGCGGAAGATGCGCAGCTTTCCAAAAAACTGCACGCCGTGCACCAGGACATGGTGGCGGAGATGGAGTTGTTGTTTCATATCTCGGAAAAAGTGCGGGAGGTGAAACATCCGCTTTCCTGCCTCAAGCTCGGCCAGCTTTTTCTCGAAAAAAATCTGCTCGACGACGCGATTGCCGCGCTGGAATTGGCGCTGACGCTGAACATGGATTCGCCCGATGCCTACAATCATTTGGGCAATGCCTACCTGCGCCGCGGTGATTATACCAAAAGTGAAGAGGTGCTGCGCGCCGGTCTGGCGCGCGCGCCCAAATATGCGGACACCTATTGCCAGCTCAGCGCGGCCTATCTCGAACAGGAAAAATTTTTCGAGGCGATTCAGGCGTGCGAGACCGCACTGCAGATCAATCCCAAATTTCTGCGGGCGCATCTGCATCTGGCGCTCACGCTGTTGACCAGCATCGTCGTGAAAGCGCCGCAATCCCAGCCTCTGCCCGCGCAAGTCAAGCGCATTCAAGAGCAGCTCGGCAAGCTGACGCATGCGTTGCCGCCTTCGAAAGACACCTCGCACATTTTCAAATGCGCCGAGCATCTCACCAAGAACGAATTCAGCCGCGCGCTGGCGGAGTTGCAGGCGATGCGCGACGAAATGCAGGCCGAGGTGCTGACCAACTCCGAGAACGAGTTTTATTTGAAATTCATGTACGGCGGCAAGGGCCGCGACGACGCGTTCGTGCAGCGCTATACCGACAATTTGCGCGAGGCGATTTCGGATTATCCCGATTACGCCGATTTGCACAATCATCTCGGCATTGCCTATTTGATTCAATGCCGCAATTTGTTTTTGCGCGCGCTGGAGGAATTCCGCGAAGCGCTGCGCATCAATCCCAAATTCAAGCGCGCGGAAAAAAATCTCAAACTCACCGAGAACGACGGCAAGGGCTTTTTGATTCTGCTGCGCGCGTTGTTTAAATGATCAAAACGGATTTTCAGACAGGCTAAAAACCCTGGTCTTGCCGCACGGCAGCTTCAAAGGTCTCGGCCACAAAAGTGAAAATCCCACAGAATACAGAACCAAAAGCAAAAGACTTTTCGTGGGATTTCAATTCTGTGGCCGAATTACCTTTAGAAATTTATTCTGACTCTGTTTTCTCAATTTGCTCATTGCGTGCATCGACACCGCTTTGATTGTTGCGTTGAACTTGAGCCTTCAACCTATCTGGTGCCGAAAAAATGTACGCAACGGCTCAGCCGTTGCTGAGCGCCGGGATATTGTCAGAGTCTGTCACGCCCTGAGGCATTTCAAATTACGCATGTTTCATCCGTGATACTCCTTGGATGGCTTTGCATCTTCCCCCGCCGCCGCCAACAGCAATTGCCTTCCCTAACTTCAGTTGCGCCGTTAAATTTTTGCAAAAACCGCGAGAGCGCCTCACTGGCTTGGGTTTTGCATTCAAATGCGCTGGTTAATGAAAATTAAAATCTTAACAGATGTACTCGTGTCTCACCCCGAAACAATGTCACTTTGTTGATACATGGAGAGGAGTTATGAATCATCCTCGCGTCATTTCCTTCGCAATGGTTGTGTTTCTGGCTGGTGCGTTTGCCCCGGCATCGAGCCAAAACACCCAACGCAGCACCACGCTCGCCGAGGCCACGCCGATCAACGTGCGCGCCCTCGCCAAGCAGCCAGGCGAGGTTTCGCTGTATGAAATCTCGTTCACCACAAAGGATTCACTTGATTCCCGCGCTGAAATCGTGCTGGAATTTCCCTCCGGCCTTGATTTGAGTTTGCTGCGCCTGGCCAGCTCGACCAGCATTAACGGCGGGTTCAAGTTGACGCGCGACCGGAATGTCGTGCGCGTGCAACGCACCGGACTCGGCGAGGCCGTGCCACCCGGAAAAAACGTCGCGTTGCAGCTCGGGTTGATCAAGAATCCCGCGCAGCCCGGCAGCAATGTCGAAGTCGCCATTGAAATCCGTTCCGCGGCGCAAACCGTGCAAGTGGCCAAAAAAAATTATCGCATTGAATTCTAATCTTCGGTTCACCGTTCGAGCATTTTGCTCGATGGGTATGCGGCTGGCCTCAAACCGGCAAGCGCGCCTGCCCGGCGAGTGCAGCGCCCGGGCGGTTATCTGAACGTTCTAATCTTGGTGAGATCGGTAATGCAAGTCATGAATGTTGACGCGCAGCAGGCAAAGACGAAAACGTGGCATGCGCTGAGTTTGGCGCTGATGCTCGCCGTGGCGCCTGCCTTTGGACAAGGAAGTCTAACCCAGGTCAGAGTGACGCCCTCGGACACCACCGCCGGCAAGGGCGCGCTTTACCGGATCAGCTTCATTACGAGCTTGACTGGCGGCGCCGGCGGCATTGGTATTCCGGCGAACGGCAAAATTCGCCTGACGTTTCCGCCGAGTTTTGTGGATTCGACCATCACCGCAGCCTTCAACGACAGCGGCCTGACCGGGGGCTATTCCGTGATTGCGGACACGAATCACGCGGTCACACTCACGCGCGACGGCACCGGCGCGGCGCTGGCGCCCGGCGACACGGCAGTGTTTAGCCTCGCCCTCGTCTATAATTCGACACTGGCGGACAGCTTCCGGATTTTTGTGGAAACGTTGAATGCCGGGGGCGTGCAAATCGACACAGCGCGTTCGGCATATTGCGTGATTACTCCAGCGCCGCTGCATCATTTCACCATTGACAGCGTGGCCACGCAAACCGCGGGCGATTCCTTCAATATCAATATTTCTGCGCGCGACATTTATGAGAATCTGGTTAAAAGTTTTAAGCAGCGCGTCACACTGAGCCTAAACGCGGATTCGATCAAACCGGCATTGAGCGACACGTTTTTGCTGGGGCAACGGACACAGAAAGTTGTCATTGCGAAAGCAGGCTTCGGGCGCATCATTACCGTGCGCGACAACTTGAATCACGTGGGCAGCTCGAATGCGTTCACCGTGAATCCCGGGGCGTTGCACCATTTTGCCATTTCAAACATTTCAACCCCGCAAATTGCGGGCGCCGGATTTGCAGTGACGATCACGGCGCAAGATTCCCTGAATAACACCATTCCAACATTCGCCGGGCCGGTCACGATTTCCGATCTTACCGGAACCGTGACGCCAACCTCCAATAGCGGCCCCTTTAGTCTCGGCGTGCGCACCGAAACGCTGCGCATCATGCAACCCGCGGCGAACAATCGCATCACGGTTACCGGCGGCGGCAGAACCGGCCAATCGAATTTGTTTAATGTGAATGCCGGCGCGCTCGATCGTTTTGAATTTTCGCTGATTCCCGTCTCGCAGACTGCCGGCAATACGTTTTTGTTTTCCGTCACCGCAAGAGATGCCAGCGGCAATGCCATTCCCCACACCGGCACGGTGACGTTGACAGACAATACCGGCACGTTAAGCCCCACCAGCGTTGTGTTCTCCGGGCAAACCTCGCAAACCGTCAATGCTGTGATTACCAAAGCGCAAGCCGGCGTGGTGATCACCGCGAGCGGCGCCTTGAAAACCGGGCAATCCAACAGCTTTACCGTCAATCATGCTGCGCTTGATCGCTTTGACGTCACCAACACTTCTGACTTGAATATTGGCAGTCAAACCGCGGGAACGGCATTCGCGATTAAAATTGTTGCGCAGGATCAATACAACAATATTGTTGTTTCGCATTCCGGCGCGGGCAGCGCGGTAACGTTGTCCAACACAACCGCCAGCATTGGCCCGACGAGCAGCGGCAATTTTTCCGGGGGTATCCTCGCCTCACAAAGCGTAACGATCACGAAAACTGCCAGCGCGGATGCCATTACGGCAACGCATACTGCCAGCGGCACAAACGGCGTCTCGAATAATTTTGCGGTGAATGCCGGGGATTTGGCGGACTTCCGCATTGCGCCGGTGGGCAGTCCGCAGACTGCCGGAGTCGCGTTTCCGCTGATCGTCACGGCGGTTGATGCGAATGAGAACATTGCCACCAGTTTCACCGGCACGGTGGATATTTCCGTAAGCGGCGGCGGCAGCATCTCTCCCGCGACCAGCGGTAATTTTGTGGCGGGCGTGTGGAACGGCAGCGTGAGTGTTTCGAATGTCGGCGTGAGCCGCCAGATTACGGTTTCCGATGGCGTGCGCAGCGATGTTTCGAATGCCTTTGAAGTGACGGCGAGCGGCATTGATCGTTTTGTGATTGATACGATCCCCAATCAAACTGCCGGGCAGAATTTTAGCCTGACGATTCGCGCAAAAGACGCGAATAATAATGATGTGTTATTCACCGGGCCGGTAACATTGACCGACAATACTGGCACGCTTGAGCCTGATAGTGTGACTTTCACGAATCAAGCTTTTGTGACGATCAGCACGGCAAACATCACAAAAGCGCAGAGCAATGTGGTGATCAATGCCAGCGGCAGCGCCAAGCCGGCGCAGTCGAACAGTTTTAATGTCACGCATGCGGCGCTCGAGCGTTTCGAGGTGATCAGCGCTGCCGGCGGCAATATCGGCAGTCAGGTTGCCGGGACGAACTTTGCGATTAAAATTATTGCGCGCGATGCGTTCGCCAACCTCGTCACCAACTTCAATAGCAGCGTAACACTTTCCAATACAACCGCGAGCATAACGCCGACCAGCAGCGGTAATTTCACCAACGGCGAGCTGGCTTCACTCACGGTTAACATCACTAAAACCTCCAGCGCAGACGCGATTTCGGTGAGCGGCGGCTCGCCCGCGCGCAACGGTAGCTCGAATAATTTTGCGGTGAATGCCGGCGCATTGGCGGATTTTCGCATTGCGAATATTTCATCACCGCAAATCGCGGGGGTGGCGTTTCCGCTGATCGTCACTGCGGTTGATGCGAATGAAAACACGGTGACCGGCTTCACCGGCACGGTGAGCATTAGCGTGACCGGCGGCGGCATTTCGCCGAATGCGAGCGGCAATTTCATCAACGGCGTGTGGAACGGCAGCGTCAGCATTTCGAATGCCGGCGCAAGCCGGGTCATAACGGTTTCAGGCAGCGGCTTCAATCAAGATTCCAACCCCTTCACGGTGAATGCCGGTGTGCTCGATCATTTTGTGATCGACCCCCCCATCACCTCACCGCAAACCGCCGGACAAAATTTCAGTGTGACCGTGCGAGCGAAAGATGTCAATAATAATGATGTTTTGCACAACGGCACGGTGACACTGACGGATAATACCGGTACGCTGACCGCTTCGAGTTTGGTGTTCGCAAATCAAACGGCGCAGACCATCACGAATGCACGCATCACCAAGGCGCAGGCAGGCGTGGTGATCACGGCGAGCGGCAGCGGCAAGGCGGTGCAGTCAAATGCCTTCACGGTTAATCCGGATTTGTTGCATCACTTCAGCATCACCAATACCAGCGGCAATCCCATCGGCTCTCAGACAGCGGGCACGCCGTTCAATATCCGTATCACGGCGCAGGATCAATTCAATAATACCATGACCGGTTTTGTGCAAGCCGTCACGATCACCGATTTGAGTTCGCCGCCAATCAATATCACTAGCGGCGCCTTCAGTGCAGGCGTATTGACCTCACAAAGTATCACGATATTGAAGGCGCGCACGGACAATCAATTGACGGTTAGCGGCGGAGTCCCTCCGGTCAACGGTATGTCGAGTCTTTTTAATGTGAATCCGGCGGCCCTTGATCACTTCACGATCGACCCAATAACTGATCAAGCCACCAGCGCGCCGTTTACCATCACGTTGCGTGCGATGGACGCCAATGAAAATCCTGTTACGAGTTTTGCAGGCACGGTGTCGATCTCGGACTTAACTGGAACGATTACGCCCACGAGCAGCGGCGCCTTTGTTAGCGGCGCGCGCAGTGAGAGCGTGACCATAACGCAGGCACGCACGGCCAACCGCATCGAGGTAAGCGGCGGCGTGCCGGCACGAACCGGCGCATCGAATAACTTCAATGTGACGGCAACGACCATTGATCGTTTCGAAATCAGCACCATCGGTAATCAAACTGCCGGCACCGCCTTTCCCGTCACGATTATCGCAAGAGACGCCAGCAACAACATCGTAACCGGTTTCAACGGCACGGTGACGGTGTCGGACATAACCGGCTCGATTACACCGGTAACGAGTAATCCCTTTAGCGCCGGGCAGTTGGTGCAGAATTTCACGATCACCAAAAGCGCAGTGAATGATGTTCTCACCGTCACGGGCTTGGGAAAATCAAGCAGTTCGAATGCGTTCAACGTGAGCCACGCGGCGTTGACCAAATTCGCGATTGCCCCGCTTTCGGATCAAGTGGCCGGGCAGAGTTTCCCTCTCATTCTCACGGCGCAGGACGCGTTCGACAATCCGGTGACGAGCTTCACAGGTACGGTAAGCATTGCCGTTAACACCGGCACGATAACCCCGACCACCAGCAGCGCTTTCAGCGCCGGCACGCGCACGCAAGTCGTAACCATTCCGCAAGCGGGAAACAGCAAACAAATCACGGTTAATGACGGCGCCGGGCATCTAGGCACCTCGAATCAATTCAACGTCAATGCCTCCGGGTTGGATCGTTTTGTATTCTCGGAGATCGGCACACAGGCCGCCGGCGCGCCGTTCAGTTTTACCATCACCGCCAGAGACGGCAGCGGTAACGATGTCAGCTTCAATGGCACGCTCACGCTTTCGGAAGCGACCGGCACGCTCTCGCCCGTGTCCGTGCCGATGAACGGCACGACAGTGACAGTGCCGAATGCCGTGCTCCTTAAAGCGCAAAACAATTTGACTCTCAACGTCAGCGGTGGCGGCAAAACCGGTGTGTCCAACACCTTCAACGTGACGCCCGGGCCGTTGCACCGTGTGCGCGTGGTGGAAATTAATGGGACAGAGTTGTTTGCCAGAACGCTGAATGCCGATCAGACTCTACCGGTGCGCGCTGCTGGCTATGATGTGAACAATAATTATATCGCGGATCAAACTGTTACCTGGTCGGTGCAGCCCAGCGGCATTGGCGTGGTTTCACCGGTGAGCGCCAACGCGACCACGTTCACAGCACAAAAAACCGGCACGGGCCGCATCGTGGCCGATCACGCCAGCGCGATTGATGACAGCTCGGGCGTGATCACGATCACGGATGGCGCGCCTTATCGCGTAAAAATCCTGGCAGGCCTCTCGGGTGAAACCAGTCCGGTGACGACGCTGAATTTGACGACGGGCGGCACGTTTGACATGCACGCAGCCCGTTTCGATGTTGATGACAACTATATTGACGATGTATCTGTGACATGGACGGTGACCGGCGGCATCGGCAGTTTGAATCCGGCCTCCGGCATATCGACGCGCTTCACGGCGAACAATGCTGGCAACGGCCAGATCACCGCAGATCATGCAAGCTTGATCGATTATTCCACCGGTACAATCACGGTGAATGCCGGCAATCTCGCGTTTATTCGGATTGTTGAAGGGCCAAACGGGCCGGGCAATCCCGTCGGCAACCGGAATTTGACCACGGACGGGTCGCTGAAAGTGCATGCTGCGGGTTATGACGCGCAGGGCGTCTATCTCGGCGATGAATCGGTGACCTGGCTGGTGCGCAACGGCATCGGCGTGGTAACGCCCACGGTGGGCACCTCGACGGATTTTGATCCGCGCACGCCGGGCAGCGGACGTATCGTTGCAGATCACCCTGATCCCTTAGTGCCGAATGACAGCACTGGCGTGATTTCCGTAATCCAGGGCACGCCACAGCGCATCAAAATTTTGAGCAATTTTTCGGGCAACACTCTAGAAGTTTTGCCACAAACTGTTTCTACCGGCGCAACGTTGCCCGTGCATGCCAGCCGTTTCGATAATGACAATAACTATATCGACGATGTGAGCGTGAGCTGGACGGTGAGTGGCGGCATCGGCACCTTGAGCACCTCGGTCGGCCCGACCACGACGCTGACCGCGGTGACACCCGGCTCGGGCGTCATTACCGGCACACATGGCACATTGGGAGCGGCTTCCACCGGCACGATTACCGTGCAGTCCGGCAGCTTGGCGCGCATTCACATTGTGCGCGGCTTGAGCGGCAATGGCCAGCCCCTCGGCGATCTTAGTCTCACCACCGACGGCACGCTGGATGTGCATGCCGCCGGTTATGACATCAACGGCAATTATCTGCAAGATGAGATTGTGAATTGGAGCGTCAGCAACAATCTCGGCACGTTTAGTAACTCGACCGGCACCTCCACGACATTAACCTTGCGGCGTCCGGGCCAGGGCAAAGTTTTCGCGGATCATGCTTCGGTCGCGGATGATTCCACTGGCGTGCTTACGGTTACCGAAGGCGTCTTGCATCACATCAAAGTTCTTGCTGCCGGAACCGGCAATACGCCGGTGGTGGAAGACGATTCACTCACCACAGACGAAAGCCTGACGGTAAAAGCGGGCGGATTTGATGCGGATGACAATTACCGCGGCGATGTTTCAGTGACATGGACAGTGACCAACGCCATCGGCGTGTTGGCGCCCACGACCGGCGTGACAACTACCTTGAATGCAACAAAAGTCGGCGCAGGCCAAATTCGCGCGACGCATGCGATTGGCACAGATTTGACGGGCACGATCACCGTCACTCCGGGCGCGTTGAATTATGTCAAAGTGGTGGAAGGCCCCTCCGGTTCGGGCGTTGAGTTTGGATCTCGGACGATTACGGCTGACGGCGAATTGCCCCTGCATGCGGCGGGTTATGATGCCGACAATAATTACATCGACGATCAAGTTGTGACGTGGTCGAGCGCAGGCACGCTGGCGCCGGCGGTTTCTGCCACCGGCAAGGCAATCGTTTTTCAGCCAACCCGGGGCGCAACGAATGGCTCAATCAATGGCACGATTCGCGCCACGCATGCGGTCGGATTTGATACCACCGGCACGATCACCGTGAATGTGGGCGCGCTCAAGCGCATTGCCGTGCTCAGCGGTTTGGTTGGCGAAACCTCGCCGCAGGGTGACGTCACGTTGAATCCCGGACAGACTTTGCAAGTGCATGCCGGCGGTTTTGACGGCGACAACAACTACATCGCGGATGAAGCCGTGACCTGGAACGTGGACGGCCCCATTGGAAATTTGAACTCAAACAGCGGCACCTCCACGACGTTCACCGCGCAAACCGAAGGCACCGGCTCGATTCGTGCGGTTCATCCCAATGCCGCCATCGGCAGCGCCAACAGCGGCGCGATTCGCGTCAATCTCGGTCAAGTGTCGCGCATCGTTTTACGCACTGCTCCCAACAATGGTGGCCAGGAATATCCGGGCCAAACCATGACTGCCGATCAGCAGATTACGGTTTATGCCGCTGGTTATGACGTTGGCAACAACTATTTGGGCGATGTTTCGGTAACCTGGTCGCGTACCGGCTCGCTGGCGCCGCCGGCCAGCGGCACCGGCTCATCCTTCACCTTTTCGCCGACTGCCGCTGCTGCTGACGGCTCGGTTAATGGCAGATTGGTTGGAACGTACGGCCCGGGCATTTTCGATGAAACCGGTTTGATCACCGTTTTTCCGGGCGTGCCGAAAGGGAGCATCAGTTTGACGCCGGTTCCGTCTAACCTGCCGGCTGACGGCGTTGCCACCTCGGTATTCACCAGTTCGATCATAAAAGACGGCGATGGCAACGATGTCGGCTCCGGCAAATTTTTTACCGTTTCGATTTCGCCCACTGCGTTTGGCTCCATCGTCGAGCCGGATGCCGACAGCGAAACCGCCGGCCATCAAATCACTACCAATGCTACCAGCCGTTTGCAATTCACGTTTCGCGCGGGCACGCTGGGCGGCCAGGCGACGGTCAACGTCTCTGCCGGCTTGAGCGCGAATGGCAGCCAGCAGATAACGCTCGGCAGCTTGAGCATTACGAGTATTTCGACCAATCCGCAGTTTGTCACGCAAGGCCAGAGCGGCATTAACGTCAGTATGGCCGTGCAGAATTTGGGCACCGCCACGATTCAGAATATCATCGGGAATTTGACTTTTCTAGGCACGGTCGATCGTACGTCTGATTACAGCGTGACTGCGGGCGCGGGCAATCCGAACCAAATTTTAGGCAATACGTCTGCGACCTTGTCTTTCACTGTTTCGGTCAATCCCGGTGCGGCGCTCGAATTGATTACGCTGAACGGCACGATTGCGGGCGACATCAGCGGCACGCCGGTGAGCGCCAACAATGCCGGCAATAAAGATACATGGACCGTGCAGCGGCCGGCGAATTTGACAGTACAATCGGTGACGGCAGTGCGTGATACCGTGTCGCGCGGCCAGACAAATCTCGCAGTGACGGTGCGCATTGCCAACAATCTCGGCATTAGCAATTCCGCCGGTGCTACCGTTGACAGTGTGCGCTTGCACTTCCGGCAAGGCCCGCTCGACAAAACCGGCGATTATATCGTTGCGGCCAACGCCGGCAATCCTACGATTATT